>CAZDXD010000118.1:0-4536 GCA_964509415.1 uncultured Treponemataceae bacterium | reverse complement strand
CAAAGACCTCAAGCGCCGCCGCCGAGCTCGACAAGGCGGGCATTCCGCTTTTTATAATGCTTTGCGATCCCGTAACGGGGGGCGTTACCGCAAGCTTTGCCATGCTCGGCGATGTAATCTGTGCGGAACCCGCAGCGCTTATAGGCTTTGCGGGTCCTAGGGTAATTGAAGGCACAATACGGCAAAAGCTGCCGGAAGGCTTTCAGCGCGCGGAGTTTCAGCTTGAAAAGGGATTTGTCGACTGCATTGTCCCCCGCAAGGAGCAGCGCGCCTTTTTTGCAAAAATGATTGACGCGCACATGCAGTCCGTGCCCTCTTATCCTGTAAAGCGGGAGATTGCGCTTGCGCTAAAAAAGCGCAAAGATGATTTTCAGCCAAAAGCATTGAGGGATTAGGGACAGGAGAAAGATTTAAGCAAATGGCAGCAGAAAAGCAGCAAGAGCTTTTAAGCTCGCTTCAAGAGCTGGCTAAGCAGAGCGGCCTTGACATAAGCAGCGAGCTTGAAAAAATAGCTCAAAAATTTGAAGCAGGCGAAAAGGCAGCCTCCGAAGTTTGGGAGCACGTCGAAGCTGCAAGAAACAGCGGACGACCGCGCACTCTCGACTATATAGAAATGATTTTCGATGACTTTACAGAGCTTCACGGCGACCGCTTTTTTGGAGATGACCCCGCAATGGTTGGCGGAATTGGCTTTATCTGTGGAATGGCTGTAACGGTTGTAGGCAACCAAAAGGGGCGCAACCTTAAAGAAACGATTGACCGCAACGGCGGAATGTCAAACCCTGAAGGCTACAGAAAGGCGTTAAGGCTTGCAAGGCAGGCTGAAAAGTTTAAGCGTCCCGTTATCACCTTTATTGACACACAGGGAGCGTACCCGGGCCTTGAGGCGGAAGAGAGAGGGATAGGCGAGGCAATCGCCGTTAATTTGCGCGAGTTCAGCCGCCTTAAAACGCCTGTTATTTGCGTTATTATTGGAGAAGGCGGTTCGGGCGGCGCGCTTGGCATTGGCGTGGGGGATAAAATCTATATGCTTGAAAATGCCATTTATTCCGTAATCAGCCCTGAAGGTTTTGCTTCCATTTTATTGCGCGATTCTTCGCGCGCAAAAGACGCCGCCGCCATGATGAAAATTACAAGCCGCGAGGTGCTTGACCTTAAAGTAATCAATGGCGTAATCCCTGAACCTGAAGGAGGGGCGCATGCTGACCCCGCGGCAACAGCTGCCGCCATTCGCGAGCGCATTATCGCGGACTTGAATGACCTTTGCTGCCGCAATCCGGATATTCTGGTAAAATACCGAAATAAAAAAATCCGCGAAACAGGCGCGTTTTACGATGCCAATGGCGGAATTGAAAACTCCGCCCGTTCCGAGGACTGAAAAAAAAAGGCAGGTTATGAAGTTTAAGCTGGTTTTTGTTTTTGCTTTTTCGCTTATCTTTTTTGCAGGCAGTGTGAATTTTACTTTTTCCCAGGAGCAGCAAAGGCCAGACGCACTCCGCTCTTACCGGCAGGGACGCGATTTTGAAGGGCGCGGCAGAACGGAAGAGGCAGGACGGGCTTATAATGAAGCTATTGAAATATGCCTCCAAGACTTAGAAGTCAATCCCGGAAATATGGATGCCTACACAATTTACTGCTGGTCGCTTGTGCGCCTGAACCGTTGGCAGGAAGTCATTGACCTAGGCCGCGCCGCGCTTGCAATAAGGGAGGACCCGCGTGTTATTGAGGCAATGGGTGAGGCTTACTTTTACCTTGACAATTACAATGAATCCCTTAGAAATATGGAGCGCTATGCCGACACCCTGCCAGGCGGTGATAGAATAGGCACGGCGTATTTTTTTATGGCTGAAATTTATAGGCTTACGGGGCGCTATAATCTTGCCGAGTTTGCCTATACAACCGCTGTCTATTATGAGCCGGGCCTTCCGCTCTGGTGGTACAGGCTTGGAACAGTTCGCGAGGAAACAGGCGACACTTCTGGGGCAGTAGCGGCGTATGATAGGGCTGTACGGCTGCAGCCCGGTTTCCGCGATACGGCGGAAAGGCTCAGGAGACTCCAGAGCCGCGCTTAAACGGCGCTCTTTTAAGGCTTTTAGGAAGACGAGGGATTCCTATGCTTAGAACTATTGCGGCGTTTTTCAGGCTTTTGTTTTATTTTCTTCCTCTACAGGGGACCAAACGCAGGCTTTTCCGCCTTCAGGAGGAAGGTAAATATGAAGAGCGCGATAAAATCGTTGCCCCGATGATTCGGGACTGGGCGAGGTTTGTCGTGCGGCTTACGGGCAAAAAAACCACCGTTACCGTAAGCGGGCAGGAGAACCTTCCGCAGGACAAGCCTGTGCTCTTTGTCGCCAATCACCAGAGCAACTTCGATATTCCTGTCCTTTTAGGCTACGTTGACAAGCCGATGGCTTTTATTGCCAAAAGCGAATTGCTTAAAGTCCCTTTCATTTCAGGCTGGATGCGGCTGATAGAGTGCGTCTTTATTGACCGCAAAAATATCCGCCAGTCAATAAAGGAAATGGATCTTGCGGCAGAGAAAATCAGGCGCGGCTACTCTCTTTTGATTTTCCCTGAAGGCCACCGCAGCAAAAGCGATGGGCACCGCGAGTTCAAGGCCGGCAGCTTTAAGCTGGCATTCAAAACCTGCGCCCCGATTGTGCCGATTACGATAAACGGCACATGGAAACTTCTTGAAGGTCCGCGCCGCATGAGTTCAGCCGATGTCTTTATAACAATTCACCCGCCTGTAGAAACCGAAGGCCTTTCGCGGGAAGAACAGCACCTTGTTGTCTCGCAGGTTGAAAAAACCGTTCTTTCCGCGCTCCCGCCCTCCTCGCAGCTTATAGCTGATAGCAACTAAGAGCCAATCCTCATTTCTTGACCTGCGGGCGCGGGTGCGCTATTATTTTTGCATGAATAAAGACGGCGCTTCGGCTTCTCACGGTCTTCTAAAAGTGCCCGGCGGGGATTCAGGCGCTCCCCCTAAAAAAGAAAAAAGTTCCGCGCGGGAAAGCGCTTACAGAAAAGTTGCCAAGTTTTTAATTCTAATCGGCGCGGAAGAAGCTGCAAAAGTCCTCTCGATGCTCTCGCAGGAACAGGTTGAAAAAATCATACTTGAAGTAGCGTCGGTAAAGTCCGTAGACCCTGACGAGGCGGCGGAGATTTTCGCCGAATTTGACACTCTTGCAAAACGTGCCGCTGTTAATTCCGGCGGGCTTGACACTGCCCGCGATATTCTTACAAACGCCTTTGGAAGCGACACGGCAACGCAGGTCATCGAAAAGGCTGTTCCGCTTTCTGTGGAAAAGCCTTTCAGCTTCTTGGACTCCATAAGCCCCGAAAAGCTTTTTCAGCTTATAAAGGACGAGTCCCCTGCTGTGCGGGCTGCCGCTCTTTCCCAGTGCCGCCCAAAACTTGCCGCAGGCGCTATAGCCCTTATGCCGGAAGACATGAAAGGCGAAACCGTTCTTCAGCTTGCACGACTGAAAGAGCTTAACCCGAACGCGCTCCGCCGCCTTGCAGCTTCCATGCAGGAAAAACTTAAAAAAATCGCCATATTTTCCACCACCTCCGTTGACGGTCCATCTGTTCTTGCAGGAATCTTGCGCAAAATGGACGGCTCCTCGGAAAAAGAAGTTCTTGATTCCCTTTCAGGGATAGACCCCGCGCTTGCAAAAAACATAAGCAAGCGCCTTTTTACAATGGACGATGTTGTCCTCGTGCCTGACAGGTTTATCCAAGAAGAGCTTCGCAAAATGAAGGATCATGACATTGCAGCGCTTATCTTTGGCAAGGGCGAGGACTTCCGCCGCAAAATTTTTAAGAACGTATCAAAACTGCGCGGGGCCTCCGTGCTTGAAGAAGAGAGTGCCTGCTCTCCTTTTTCGCCTAATGAAAGTGCCGCTGCAACAGAGGAGTTTTTCAATACTGTGCGGCAAGGCTGGGAAGACGGGCTCTTTACCATTGACGATGGCGACCGCGGCGATGTGTGGGTAGAGTGATTTTCGATTAATCAGCAATCAGGGGTTTGAGCTAACATGACAAGCGTTAAATTAAAGCAGGGCGATGTGCTAAGCGGTTTTAGGGTTCTGGATGTTGTCCCGATTGAAGAAATGAATGCGGTCGGCGTTTACGCGGTGCATGAAAAAAGCGGGCTTGAGCTTTTTCATGTTTTTTGCGATGACCCTGAAAACCTTTTTGCCTTTGCCTTTGCCACTCCGCCCGGAAACTCCAAAGGCACGGCGCATATTATTGAACATTCCGTGCTTTGCGGGTCGGAGCGCTTTCCGCTAAAAGACCCCTTTGTCGTTCTTGCAGGGCAGAGCGTAAAAACCTTTTTGAACGCCATGACCTATTACGACAAAACAGTGTACCCCGCGAGCTCCATTTCGGCATCCGACTACTTTAACTTGATGGCAGTCTACGGCGACGCGGTGTTTTTTCCTCTTCTTGAAGAATGGACCTTTTTGCAGGAAGGTCGCCGCTTTGAAATGCAAAAAGACGGAAGCCTTGCGGTGCAGGGCGTAGTCTTTA
>CAZDXD010000117.1:0-4539 GCA_964509415.1 uncultured Treponemataceae bacterium | reverse complement strand
CTTAAAAACCCGCTTTCACCGGCATCTATTCTTTTTTGGAGGAATCCAGATGGAAACAAGAGTCGCGCTTATAGGGATTGTCGTTAAAGACAAAAGCTCGGTTGAGCGGCTAAATGAGCTGCTTCATGAATATGCTGATTTCATTATCGGGCGAATGGGCATACCCTATCGAAAAGAAAATCTTTCAATTATAAGCATTGTAATGGATGCGCCGCAGGATGTAATCAGCGCCCTTGCAGGCAAAATAGGGCTTCTGCCCGGCGTGTCGTCAAAAACCATTCTGCCCAACGTTTAAGAGGCTTTTATGGCTTCAGGCGGAACGGGCTCCGCGCTTCTCCTGCGCGAGCTAGAAAAAACGGGAAAGCTTTCTAAAGAAAATTTCGCGGCGCTCATAGAAAATAGGGATGAAGTGCGCATCGAGGCTCAAAAAGAAGCGCAGAAAATCAGCCTGCGCAAGTTCGGCAGGGAAGTTTTCCGCCGCGCGCTTATCGAGTGCACAAACTGCTGCGCGAACAACTGCTCGTACTGCGGAATAAGACACGGCAACGCGCGGCTAGAGCGCTACAGGCTTTCAAAAGAAGAAATTCTTAAATGCTGCGAGAATGCCGTGCGCTTGAGCTTTAAGACCTTTGTGCTGCAAGGCGGGGAGGATGCCGCCTTCTCTCCGGACTTTGTCGCGGGATTAATAAGAGAGATTAAAGCACGCTATCCCGACTGCGCAGTAACGCTCTCGCTCGGCGAACAGGCGGACGAAACATACAGGCTCTGGAAAGAGGCGGGCGCGGATCGCTATCTTCTGCGGCACGAAAGCGCGGATGACGAGCATTACAGGTTTTTGCACGCGGAGGACGCGCCTGAAAGGACAGTCGCCGCGCGAAAGGCCTGTCTTTACAGCCTTAAAAAATATGGCTACCAATGCGGAAGCGGCTTTATGGTGGGTTCTCCCCTCCAAACGACGGAGCTGCTTGCAGCGGACCTTGTCTTTCTTTCTGAACTCAAGCCCGAAATGGTGGGCATAGGCCCTTTCATTCCGCATAAGGATACGCCTTTTGCAGCCTATCCCGCGGGAACAGCCGAGCTTTGCACATTCCTGCTTTCAGTTATAAGGATAATGCTCCCCGACGCGCTAATCCCTGCAACCACGGCGCTTGCGACAATCGCGCCTGACGGGAGGGAGCAGGGCATTCTCGCGGGGGCAAATGTCGTCATGCCAAACGTGTCGCCTGTGGCTGCGAGGGAAAAATACGCTTTGTATGAAGGAAAAGCGCGGGAAGGCGCGGAGGCGGCTGAAGGGCTTGCCCTCTTAGAAAAGCGATTGGAGCGCATTGGCTACACGCTCTCTGACGCGCGTGGTGACCACTGCGCGTTTCAGCCTGCAATAAAACTTGAAAATAAAACGCAAAAACAACAGGAGGATTAAAATGTACGATGTTAAATCTCCGCGCGCGGAGGAGTTTATCAATCACGAAGAGATTATGGAAACCCTTGAATTTGCCCAAAAGCACAAAAGCGACAGGGCAATGATTTCCGCCCTGCTTGAAAAGGCGCGCGAGTGCAGGGGCTTGAGCCACAGGGAAGCGGCGGTGCTTCTTGATTGCGACATTCCTGACTTGAATGAGCGCATGGTGGAGATTGCAAAGGAAATAAAGGAAAAGTTTTACGGCAATAGGATTGTGCTTTTCGCGCCGCTTTATCTTTCAAATTACTGCGTAAACGGCTGCACATACTGCCCGTATCACGCGGTCAACAAGCACATTCCGCGCGTTAAGCTTACGCAGGAAGAAATACGCAGAGAGGTTATTGCGCTTCAGGACATGGGGCACAAGCGGCTCGCGCTCGAAACGGGCGAGGACCCCGTGCACAATCCAATCGAGTATGTCCTTGAAAGCATCGACACAATTTATTCAATTAAGCACAAAAACGGGGCGATAAGGCGCGTCAATGTAAACATTGCGGCTACAACTGTGGAAAACTACAGAAAGCTGAAAGACGCAGGCATAGGCACATACATTCTTTTTCAGGAAACATATAACAAAAAGGCTTATGCAGAGCTTCACCCGTCGGGGCCAAAGAGCGATTACGCCTACCACACGGAGGCGATGGACCGCGCGATGGACGGCGGCATTGACGACGTAGGCTGCGGGGTGCTCTTTGGGCTTAATATGTACCGCTATGATTTTGCCGGTCTTTTAATGCACGCCGAGCACCTTGAAGCCGCAAAGGGCGTAGGACCGCACACAATCAGCGTGCCGAGGATTCGCAATGCTGATGACATAAACGCCGACGCGTTTTCTAACGCCATTGATGACGACACATTCGCGAAAATCGTTACAGTTATCAGAATCGCTGTTCCCTACACCGGAATGATTGTTTCAACGAGGGAATCGCAGAAAACGCGCGAGAAAGTGCTTGAGCTTGGCGTTTCGCAAATTTCGGGCGGCTCGCGCACAAGCGTTGGCGGATACTGCGAGGACGACCGCCCTGAAGAGACGGTGCAGTTTGACGTGAGCGACACGCGCTCTCTTGACGAGGTTGTAGCTTGGCTTATGAAAAACAATCATATTCCGAGTTTTTGCACGGCTTGCTACCGTTCGGGGAGGACTGGCGACCGCTTTATGCAGCTTGTAAAGTCAGGGCAAATAGCGAACTGTTGCCAGCCCAACGCGCTGATTACGCTTAAAGAATACCTTGAAGACTATGCTTCCGCGCAGACAAAGGAACTGGGCGAAATGCTTATAGAAAAAGAAATGGAGAATATACCGAGCCCTTCGGTAAAGCGAAAGGTTGCGGAATACTTGGCAGAAGAAGCGGTGGGAAAGCGCGACTTCAGGTTTTAGGTGCAATATTTAGATTTTAGGAGCACAGTGTAATGGAAGATTTGCAAAACACGCCGAGAGGCAACAGGCTTCACATTGGAATTTTCGGAAGGACAAACAGCGGCAAGTCTTCGTTGATGAACGCCCTCATTCGGCAAAATTATGCTGTTGTCTCCGAGCTTGCGGGCACCACAACAGACCCTGTCTACAAGTCGATGGAAATACACGGCATAGGTCCCGTTACCTTTATCGACACTGCGGGTTTCAGCGACAGCACGGAGTTGGGAAAAGTCCGCATTGAAAAGACGGAGCTTGCCCTAAAAAAAACGGATGTTGCAATCATTGTCTTTACAGCAGAAAGCTCATCTGACGGCTTTGCAGATGAAGCAAAGTGGCTTGAAAAGCTCCGCGAAAAAAAGGCATCAGCTGTTGCCGTGCTTAATAAAGCGGACACGCTTGCAAAAAATGAAGCAAAATCGCTTGCCGAAAGCATTAAGGCAATAGCGGGCGAGGTTCCCGTTTTAACAAGCGCGATTAGCGGCGAAGGCATCGAGGCGGTAGTCGAAAGCATTAAAGCGAAAATCCCCGAAGACTACGGCGCAAAGCTCCTTACCGAAGGCTTGTGCAATGAGGGCGACCTTGTCTTGCTTGTTATGCCGCAGGACATACAGGCGCCGAAGGGAAGGCTTATCTTGCCGCAGGTGCAAGTAATCCGCGAGCTTCTGGACAGGCATTGCCTTGTCCATTGCTGCACGGCTAAAGATTATGAAGCCGCCCTTGCCTCGCTTGCCCGCCCGCCAGCGCTAATTATCACGGATTCGCAGGTTTTTAAGCCTGTTTACGACAAAAAGCCTGAAAGCTCGGCGCTCACCTCTTTTTCTGTCATTATGGCGGCGAACAAGGGCGATATAAGGCAGTTTGTTGAAGGCGCAAAGGCAATAGATAGCATAAAGGCGGGCTCCCGCGTTTTGATTGCCGAATCCTGCACGCACGCCCCGCTTGCAGAAGACATTGGCAGGGAGAAAATCCCCGCAATGCTAAAAAAGCGTCTCAACAGCAAAACGCCCGGCGCAGGAGAAGCCCTTTCCATTGACATTGCAAGCGGCTCGGACTTTCCCGCAGACCTTTCCGCATACGACCTTATAATACACTGCGGGGCGTGCATGTTTAACCGCGCCCACGTTTTGTCGCGCCAAGCGGCGGCGGCAAAAAGCGGCGTGCCCATGACAAACTACGGTATAGCGATAGCCTATCTTTCAGGAATCTTGGACAAGGTGGCCGTCCCAGAGGCTTCTTGTTCTACCCCAGCAACTAGAAAACTAGGAAACTAATCCACTAGTCTACTAATCCACTGGAAAACTAAAACAACGGTAATTCTGATCTGCACCCCGTTTTGGTAACAGTTTTCGATCCCTCATTTGCCTCTGAAGAAGGCGAGCGGAAGGAGAGAGAAATGCAAGAAAAACGCAGGCAGTACAGCGCTGGGTTAAAGCTGAAGTGCATCGCGGAGCGCGAGGCGGGCAAGACTTACGTCCAGATCGCGGCGGCGCACAATGTCCACTACACCACCGTAATGAAGTGGTGCCGCCAAGCTCAGCAAGGCTCCGCTGGCGCGTCGCCTCGCTGGGACGGCAAGGACAAAATACTTAAAAGCGGCTACGATGGCGGGCAAGAAATTGTCATTGCTCTGGAGGATGCCATGCCGCGCAAGGCAACGCCTGAG
>CAZDXD010000116.1:0-4557 GCA_964509415.1 uncultured Treponemataceae bacterium | reverse complement strand
TAGTTATCTAGTTATCTAGTTATCTAGTTATCTAGTTATCTAGTTATCTAGTTATCTAGTATTATTGTGGCTGGGGCAAAGCAAGCAGAGGCTTCTTGCTTTGCCCCAGAGACTAGAAAACTAGACCACTAACTACAGCTTAAACTTCGCCGTTACCGCCGCCAGCACGTCAATGGCTTCCTTGTTCGAGCCGGTGTTGCGCACAATCTCCGCTACGGCGGCGCTTATCGCTTCCGCTGCCTCGGCAATAGAGGCTGAACGGTCCTGCACTTGCTGCGAAACGCCCGAAAGCCGCGTCATCTCCTTTAGGATGCCCTCCGTGCCCGCAGTCATCTCGAAGGAGCCGTCGCGGATTTGCGCAATTCCGCTTTCTATATCTTGCAGCGCCTCAAGCACCTGCCGGCTCCCCGCGCTCTGCTCGCTCATGGAAAGGTTAAATTCGGTTACAAGCGCGGCAACGGTATCAATTTTTGTCGCAACGGAGTCAAACGCGCCGTCAGCGACGCTCGTGGCGTTTGCAATGTTCCTTATCGACTCTATGGTGCTCTTTAGCCCCGCCGCTATTGTCCTTGACTGCCTGGCGGAATCTTCCGCCAGCTTGCGTATCTCGCCCGCTACAACGGCAAAGCCCTTGCCAGCCTCTCCCGCGTGCGCCGCCTCTATAGCCGCGTTCATTGCAAGCAAGTTTGTCTGCGCGGCGATGTTGTCAATGACGCTGTTGGCTTCCAATAAAGAATCCGACTGCGTGGTAAGCCTGTTTACAAGCTCCTGCACGGCGCTTATGCTCCCTTTGCCATCGGCAGCGTTGCTTTTAAGCTCGTCAAAGTTCCCGGAAGCCCTGGCGATATTCTCAGAAAGCGAGGCAATGTTAGACACCATCTGATGCACAGCGGCGGAAGACTCCGTAACCGCCGATGACTGCCTCTCAATCTGGCTGGCAAGGCTGTCTATTGTTTGCGCGATCAGCCCGATAGTCGCCGAAGTTTCGACAACGGACGCGCTTTGTTCCTCCGCGGTAAGGTTAAGGTCTCCTATGTCCTTTGTAATCGAGGAAACATCGCCCGAAATCTCCGCGGCGTTGTCCGAAAGCGTCTGCCCCGCCGCCGACATGGATTCCGCGCTCTTGCTTACATTGCCTATTATCGTGTTAAGCGAGCCTACAAAGCTGTTGACACTCTCCCCAATGGCAGAAATTTCGTCGTTTCTTCTGACATCGATGCGGGCGGTCAAGTCCCAGTCATTGGCAATATCCTTCATTGTGCCGTCCATATCTTCAAGGGACACCCGCAACACCCTTATAGTAGCATATATGCCGCCCACCATGGCAAATGTCGTAAGCCAAAAGACAACGCAGCCTATAATAAATATGGTTCGCGAGGAGGAAAGCATGGTGGCGCGCGACGCGGCAAGGCAAACCATAAACGGAGTGCCTTCTATTCTTGAAGCCATGAGAAAATGCTCCTCGCCGTGCATTTTTGCCGTAATCACGCCATCAGAGGCTGAAGCCTCCGAGAGGGCGGAAACGTAATCGCTTTCAAGCGAGCTCAAAAGGACAGACTCATCTACGTTGGCAAAGTTGTCCACGTAGGCGCCGGCATCTTGGTTGTAGCGCAACTCCGAAATAAGCTGCCCGCCGTCACTAAAAAGAAAAAGATGCGCGTTATCGCCAAACTTGGAGGCAAGGTCGTCGCCAAGCTCAATATAGACCCTTGAAAGCTCTTCTGAAGTTTGAGCCACGCATGCAATGCCCACAGGTTGCCCCATGTGTATGACGGGAGCGCTTGTAAGAAAGTTCTTTTCAGTCATACCGCGCGGAATGTAGGGCTCGTTTACAATAACCCTAAACTCAGCCGCCGTGTTGTCTGTAACAAGGGCGCGGAAATAGTCGCGATCATTAAGCCTAATGGCTTGAGAATCCGGCACGGTGTTGTCCCACGTGGCCCTTCCGCCCTGATACGGGTTTCCAACAGTTTCAGTGGCGCGAGCTTCATAAATGTATCCGTCCGTATCCAAAAAGGATATTACGTTAATTGTATCTTTTAGGCGAACAAAGTTGCTGTACAGCTTCCATGCTCCCTGCTCGCCAAGCCATTCATACATCATGTCGCCATGCACGGCCGCAAGATAGCTTGCCGCGTCTATCGCATCGCCAAAAAATGAAGAGAGGGATGCGGTTACGGTAGTGTTATACTCTTCCATTAGGTCAATTACACTTTCCCTGTTGAAGGCGGTGGATGTGAGGGTAATTGCCGATATCCCAATCCACATGGGAACAAGAGTGGCTAGAGCAGTGTTAATAAGCCTCGTACGAATTTTCATAAGCGCACCTTCCTTTTTGTCAAAAATGTTACCCTAGGTAGGAATAGAATAAACCCCCTTTACTAGATCTGTAAAGTTTTTTTTGTGGTTTAGTTGCCTAGTATTTTAGTAGCTAGGGTAAAGCAAGTGGCACTAGAAAGGGCAAAGCCCCTCTTCTTGCTCCGCCCCAGAGACTAAGAAACTAGAAAACTAGGCAACTAGTAAACTAACTACAACTTAAACCGCGACGTTATTCCCACCAGCACGTCAATCGCTTCTTTGTTAGAGCCGGTGTTGCGCACAATCTCCTCGACAGCGGCGCTTATCGCCTCCGCTGCCTTGGCAATAGAAGCGGAGCGGTCCTGCACTTGCTGCGAAACCCCAGAAAGCCTCATTATCTCTTTAAGAATGCTCTCCGTGCCGGTGTTCATCTCCACCGCGCCGTCCCTTATCTGTATCGTTACGTTTTCAATGTCCTGCAATGCCTCAAGCACCTGCCGGCTTCCTGAAGCTTGCTCAAGCATGGCAAGGTTGATTTCGTTCACCAAGGCCGTAACCGCGTCAATCTTTGCCACAACAGAGTCAAACGCGCCGTCAGCCACGCTCGTGGCGCTCGCGATGTTCTTTATCGACTCGATAGTGCTCTTTAGCCCCGCCGCTATCGCTCTGGACTGCGAGGCGGAGCTTTCCGCCAGCTTGCGGATTTCGTCCGCGACAACGGCAAAGCCCTTGCCAGCCGCCCCCGCGTGCGCCGCCTCTATAGCCGCGTTCATGGCAAGAAGGTTTGTCTGCGCCGCTATGTTGTCAATAACGCTGTTAGCTTCCAAAAGCGAGTCTGACTGCGTAATAAGGCGGTTCACAAGGCTTTGCACATTATTTATGCTTTCCTTTCCGCCTGCGGCATTGCCTTTAAGCTCGTCAAAGCTCCCCGATGCCTTCGCGACACTCTCCGAAATCGAGCCGATGTTCGCCACCATCTGCTGTATGGACGCTGAAGATTCCGTAATGGTGGCGGACTGATTTTCAATCTGATTGGTGAGGCTTTCTATGTTCTTCGCAACTTGGGTAATCGTTGCCGAAGTCTCTGTAACCGAAGTGCTTTGCTCCTCTGCTGCGAAGTTAAGGTCCCCTATGTCCTTTGTAATCGATGAAACGCCGCCAGAAATGGAAGAAGCGTTGTCAGAAAGCGTTTGTGCTGCCGTCTCCATAGCCTCCGCGCTTCCGCTTACATCTCCAATCATGTCGTGGAGCGTCGAGACAAACTTGTTAAAGCTGCGCGAAATGGTGGTAAACTCATCATTGCCCAGCTCCTCAAGCCGCGCGGTAAGGTCGCCCCCGCCTTCTCCAATATCCTGCATTGTTTCGTCTATCGCGTCAAGCGAGACAATCATCGACCTTGTTATGCCGCGAAGAATGATAAAGAGGAGTAGCGCAATCAAAACAAAGGAGATTGCAGAAAGCGCCGTAATCATGTTTGCGTTGGCCAGCATGACCGCCTGCGGCACGGCAAAGCATAGCGTATAGGGAGTACCTTCAATCCTTGTCGAGCTGACAAAGTACTGCTTGCCGTCTATCCTTGCTCTGATTACAGTCCCGTTGCTCTTTTCGGCCTCGCTAAACGCGGAAAGCATATCTTCCCCCAGTATGCTGGAAAAGACGGCTTCTCTAATGTTTTCAATCGTGTCAATATAGCCGCCCGCCTCCTCTGAGTATTCAAGGGTGGTAAGAAGCTGCCCGCCGTCAGAAATAAGGTAAAGATGGGCATCCTCGCCAAACCTGTCGTAAAAGTTTGCCGTGCTCTTGCTGTAATAGGCGGAAAGATCATTCGTGGTTTGCGTTAGGCACACAAGCGCGCGCGGCACGCCGTCGATTATAATCGGGGCGTTTACAAGGACGCGCTTGTAGGCTAAAAGACTGTTTGCGTAGGGCTCTGTTACAAATGTAAAAAAGCGCCCGCTTGGGTTATTGACAATAAGGGCATGGTAATAGTCGCGGTCGTTAAGCAAGACGGGCGCGGCGTTGGGGTCGGTGTCGTCTACGGTGTTCAGCCCTCCCTGATACGGGTTGCCCGCGCTGGAGGTAATGTAGTAGCTTCCGTCTTCCATTACAATGGCCGCGTCCGTCACGTAGTCGCTAATGTCGCGAAAGGCTTCAAAGATTTCCCTCGCGCCCGCATCCCATGCGGTCATCTCGGTGCTTTGCAAGACGGCAAGGTACTTTGCCATGTCCAGGCCGTAATTGAAGAAGGCTGTAATGTCG
>CAZDXD010000115.1:0-4587 GCA_964509415.1 uncultured Treponemataceae bacterium | reverse complement strand
ACAAAATACGTTAAAGCATAAAGGGAAACTCACTGCCCCGCCCTTAAGCCCTAAATCAAGCCAAAACACCGCATTCCCTGCATATAAATTGCGTGGACACGGTAGCGGAAACAGCAAGGCGGCTTTTTGGCGTAGACTACCTTTATCCCTGGCAGCGCATTGTGATAGCCAACATTCTTGACGCGGCAAAAGCGACTGCCGAAGCAAAAACGGATGCAAATGCGCGGCTTGAGGACAGCGGCGCGGACAAAGGCGAAAGCGACGGCGAAGAGACGGCGCTCCTTTTTAGAGACGAAGACGGCCTTTTACGCGGCAGGCAGATTGTAATCCTCCCTACGGGCGCGGGGAAATCCTTGTGCTTTCAGGTGCCGGCGATGCTGCTGCCAAAGCCTACGCTCGCCATTTATCCGCTTCTTGCGCTAATGAATGACCAAGCGCAAAAACTCGGCAAGCTCGGCATAAAGCCCGTTTTGTTCAGAGGCGGGCAAACAGCAGAAGAGCGGGAAAGACAGCTTGCCCGGCTTAAAGAAGAGGATTGCCGCATTATAATTGCTAACCCCGAAATCCTTGCCAACAGGCAAATACGCGCCGCAATTTCAGAGCGCGGGCTTTCACACATCGCGATTGACGAGGCGCACTGCGTCGCTGAATGGGGAGACACTTTCCGCCCCGCCTATCTCGCTCTGGGCGAGATAATCAAGGAACTTCGCCCCGACACGGTAACGGCATTTACCGCGACAGCGTCACCGCCTGTGCTTGCTCGGCTAAAGGAAGTGCTTTTTGAAGGCAGGGCGCACCTTGTGCAAAGCTCAACCGACAGGGAGAACATCGCTTATTCGGCGTATCCTTGCGTGTCAAAAGACGCAGCGCTAATAAGCCTTCTTGCGCGCTCGGAGCTGCCGGCCGTTGTTTTCTGCGGCACGCGCGGGGGAACGCAGCGGCTTGCAGGAATGCTCCTTGATGCCTTCCCTGCCCGCAAGATTCGCTATTATCACGCGGGGCTCACGCGCGAAGAGAAAGCCAAAACGGAGCAGTGGTTTTCAGCAGGCGAAGGCGAAATTCTCTGCGCAACCTGCGCATGGGGGATGGGCGTGGACGTGGCAAACATTCGCACTGTAATCCACTACGACCCGCCTGCTACAGTAGAATCCTATGTGCAAGAAGCAGGGCGCGGCGGCAGGGACGGCCTTGAGGCAAAAGCCATTCTTTTATGGAGCGAAACCGACAAAAAAAGGCTTGAGGCGCTTGAGGGAAGCGAGGCGAAAAGAGCTGCGCCGCTAGTGGAATTTGCCGAAAGCGGCGCGTGCCGCCGCGCCGTTCTCCTTAAAGCGCTCGGAGAGAAAGAGAAAGCCTGCTCCGGCTGCGACATTTGCAGCGGAAACGCTTTTTCTGAGCCAAAAGAAAAGGAGCTCGCTGAAAATTTTACAAGAAGGAACAAAAGGCGCTACACCGCAAGCCAAGCGGCGCGGCTGCTCTGCGAAGAGGCAAACATCGCGGCGCGGGCTCAATATGGAGGCTTTATTTGGCGCACAAAAGACTTTGCGATGGCTATCAAAAGCCTCGAAAAAGAAAAGAAAATTAAAGCATGCCGCTTTTTCTGGAAGCACAAGCTCACCGCGCCGCGAGCTGGAAAAAGCAAAAAAGAGCCCGCGTGAAAAGCTCATAAGTGAAACTCGCCTTCTCCTGAAACGCCGCCCTCCCCTCCCATGCCGGCGCGGGACAATGCAGAGCCGGACTTTCTCCTGCCTTTTTTCCTTCCCCGCTTTTTGTAGGAAGCAACGTAGAAAACCATATTCAAGAACAGCAGGATAATAATAGCGGTCCCTATTACCTCAGGCGACACTACAACAGATTTAATCAGCGATAAAGTTTCGCGAAAGCTCATTTCCCTTTGAGTATCGGCAGATTGGAGACTAGGCTTAGAGCTGTCAGCTCACAGGGGACAAATACAGAGTTTTGGGCGGGATTTACCCTGCCGCTTCCGCTGCGATAAAGTCCTCAAGAAGCGGGGAATAGTCGGGATCTTTTGTTATAACCCGCGCAGCGGCCGCGTATTCGAAATCCGCTGTAAAAGCGTCTGCAATGCCTTCCGAGACGAGGATTTCATTTTCAAAGGTTACAAGAACGGTTTCAAAACCGCCGTATTCGCGCCAAAAATCAGCAGCCTTTTCCTTTCCCAGCACAAAAAGCCCCGTTGAAAGAGCGTCGGCGAGCCTTCCTTCTTCTGCAATGATGGTAACGGAAATAAGCCCATTTTCAGCCGGCCTTCCTGTCGCGGGGTCTATAATGTGATGATAGACGCGCCCGTCTTCTCCCTGAAAATTGCGCTCGTAGTCGCCGGAGGTTATAACAGTGCAGTCTTGCACCGCGACAAGCCCCAAGATTCCCCTGCCGTAAGGGTCGCGTATGCCGATTCTCCACGGGTGCCCGTCAGGGCGCGCACCTACAAGGTGAACATTGCCGCCAAGATTGATAATAGCCGAGCCTATTCCGTTTTCCCGCAGGATTTTCGCAACAGAGTCCCCCGCGGCTCCTTTCGCAATGCCGCCAAGGTCAAGCTGCGCACCGCTAAGCAACATCACAGTGTTTCCGGCCAAGAGGATTTTCTCGCTTCCGGTTCGCAAAAGAATGTCTGCTATTTCGTCATCAGGCGGAATCCTGTATTGATATGTCAAAAAACCCCAAGCATTTACAAGCGGATACACAGTTGGGTCAAAAGCGCCGCCGGTCTTTCCTGCCATTTCCTTGGCAAAGAGCAAAAGCTCGGCGGTTTCCGAGCTGACATTTACGGAACCTAGGCTAGAGTTAAGGGCGGAAATTTCGCTTTCGGAATCCGTAGCGGACCAGAGCTTCTCAAGGCGCTGGATTTCCATTTCTGCAAGGCTTACGGCGCTTTCCGCTTCGCCTGAGGAGGAAGCGTAAGCCGTGATGGAAACCACGGTGCCCATTGCGACCATTTCTGATACAGCTTCGACTGCTTCTCCGCCCTTTCCCTTGCAGGACGGGAAACAGAGCGCCACAGAAAGCGCCATAACAACCGCCTGAAACATGCGCATTTTCCGCAGTGAGTTTTGTATATGTAAAGCAGAATAATCTTTCATTGCTCAAGTATTATAACACAAAATGTGCCTTGTGTGCGGCTTGCAGAGAAAATTTTATATTTTTCCAAGCTGATGATGAACAACAGCGATGCACTGCAGCTCCAGTCATCCTTATGGTTTCAATTCCAGAAATCCGTGCTGCAATATTGAATTTTCCCACAGCAGATTGTCATCTTAGGCACAAGAAGCTCATGCCCTACAAGCTCGCCATCTTTCCAGTCTTTATGGACAATCTCCTGCTCTTTTAATTCGAATATCGAAACATCTGCCGAAGCCGCAGGAGCAAGAGTTCCAATCTCTCCTTCAAGTTTCATGAGCTTAGCGGGTGTTTCGGTAACGGCGCGTATAATGTCCACAAGATTCATGCCAAGCGTCAAGTACTTGGAAAGAACGACAGGCAAATTCTTTGCGTAAGGCGGCATATTGAATTTGTCGCTTGTAAGGTCAGAGCTAATCACGTCAGGGTAAAATCCCCTTGCCATTGCTGCCCGCGCCGTTTTTATGCCGAAGTTTCCTCTTCCGTTTGCGGCATCGAATATCACGCCGCGCTCGCGCGCCTCCAAAACGCCCGGGTCAATCTCGCCGCTGCCGAGAATCATGTTGTTCTGCCCTCCTTGGTAGCAATGGCAGAATATATCACCCGAACGGAGGCAGTCGGCAAGCTCTCCCGCAGGCATTTGCGAATTTGTTGTATGCACGCAGACGTGCAAATCAGTGCCGAGCCTGCCGTTAAGCTCCTCTGCCAGCGCGACAGCCGCTTTCAGGTATTCAAGAGCCTTTTCATCAGGCACAATCCCCTTAGATATTCTTATCTTTAGTCCAAGAATGTTATCGCGGTGCTTGTCTATCACGCGCTCTATCTGTGAAAGATTGTAAAGATCGGGATTGAAGTCTTCGCAGAGCTTCGGGTCAAGCTGGCCTCCGGAATAAACCGTAAGAAAGCTCTTGATTCTCACCACAGACGGAATCACGGCTGTCTGATAAAAGGCTTCAAAATTTGCCGCCCCCGCAGTCCCCGCGTCCACAGCGGAAGTTGTGCCATGCGCAATCATAAGGTCGGGCTGAATTGCAAATCCGCTTCCCCTGTAAAACAGATGGGTGTGAAAGTCAATCAACCCCGGAAACACAAGGCATCCTTTTGCGTCAATTACATGGTCGGCGTTGCTGCCGCAATCCTTTTCCGCGACAATCCTTCCGTTTTTGATGCAAACGCTTTGCACGGCATCAATGTTCCTTGCAGGGTCAATAACCCTTCCGTTTTTTATAATGCAGTCCGCATTCATATTTCTTGGCTAGCGGGCAGGCTTAAGACAGCGCGCACTTACTTCATCTTCAAAAGGCTTTTATCGTAATCATCGGGCGGGACAAAGCCCATAAGCTCCATAAGAGTAGCTGCCCAGCTTGAAATGCCCAACCCCTCGTTGAGCGAAGTGTTGTCGTATTCGCCCTTGTATTCGGGGTCGTAGATAACGGCGGGCACGGGGTT
>CAZDXD010000114.1:0-4602 GCA_964509415.1 uncultured Treponemataceae bacterium | reverse complement strand
TACTGGTGCGGCGTTGCCGATGCCGCCTGGACTGCCATAGGGCTTGCCGCCGGCACATACATAAACTGGCTCATTGTTTCAAAGCGCCTGCGCCGCTACAGCGTAAGAGTTGGCGCGATAACCCTGCCTGAGTACTTTTCCGCCCGCTTTCATGAAAAAAAGAAAGTGGTTATGTCAATCGCGGCGGTGTTTATCCTTGTGTTTTTCACCGTGTACGCCGCAAGCTGCTTTGTAACCTGCGGAAAGCTCTTTTCAACGCTTTTTGGATTTCCGTATATAAGCATGATGATAGTCGGGGCTGTCTTTGTGCTTCTTTACACGTTGCTTGGCGGCTTCCTTGCCGAAAGCACGTCTGACTTTATGCAGGCAATAGTGATGATAGCAGCGCTTTCCATCATTGCCATTGCAGGAACTGCTGCGGCAGGCGGCTTGAACGCCGTTGTCGAGAACGCAAAGTCAATTCCCGGCTTTTTTGAGTTTTTCGGCATTGCGGTGCCCCTAACTGAAAGCGGAGTGCAGCAGGCGGATGCGGGCGGAAACCCGCTTTTCGGCCCTGCCGCGGATTACGGGCTCTTGCAGATTGTCTCCATGCTTGCTTGGGGGCTAGGCTATTTTGGAATGCCGCAGGTTCTTTTGCGCTTTATGGCTATCCGAAAAGAAGAAGAGCTTTCGCGCTCGCGGCGGATTGCGACTGTGTGGGTGGTTATCTCCCTTTCGGTCGCGGTCTTTATCGGCATACTGGGCAGAGCTCTTTTTCCAGCTGCGCTTCGCACTTCATCCGAAGCTGAAAACATCTTTATCCTGCTTTCAACAAGCCTTCTCCCGCCGCTATTCGCGGGCTTTGTAATGGCGGGCATACTCGCGGCTACAATAAGCTCATCGGATTCCTATCTATTGATAGCGTCATCCGCGCTCGCGAAAAACATTTATCAGGGGGTTTTCAAGAAAAGCGCGAGCGACAAGGAGGTAATGATAGTCGCCCGCGTTACCCTTCTTTTAATCGCGATTATTGCCATTTTGATTGCGCTTGATGAAAACAGCGTGATTTTCACCATTGTGAGCTTTGCGTGGGCGGGCTTTGGCGCGACATTCGGTCCACTTATGCTTTTCAGCCTTTTCTGGAAAAGGGTAAACCGCGCCGGCGCGATTGCGGGCATGGCGGGCGGCGCCGCGATGGTGTTCATATGGAAACTTCTTGTAAGGCCGCTCGGCGGCGCGTGGGGCATTTACGAGCTTTTGCCCGCCTTTGTGTTTTCAAGCATTTGCATTGCGGTTGTCTCCCTGCTTACAAAAGAGCCCGACAGGGAAATTACAGATGACTTTGAGGCGGTGCGCTCAAAATAGCGCGCTTTAAGGCGAATTAAAAATAGAGCGTTTCCACCATGTAGCGGACGGAGTTTCCGCCGGGGGCGTACATTTCCTTTTCCACAACAAAGACAAGGGCGCGGTTTTCTGCGTCGGTTATAATGCGGCTTATTCTGTAGCCAATTACTCCCTCGCGCTTATAGCCGGGATTGCCGACTGTTATGCTTTCGGTTTTGCCGTCAGCATTCGTTATTTTTGCCGTGATATAGAAGGAAGAAGATGCTCCAGCGCCGCTTCCGCTTGCCATTTGGTGAAGGGCGACATCGTAGCTTTTTCCGGTTTCAAAGTCCCTGAAAGACATCGCGAGGCCATCGCTGTATGGAGGGGCGCTTGCGTCTTCAGTGTAGATTGCCCGTCCCAAGCGCGCGGACGGTATGCTCTCTTCGCCGTCAACGGCAAGGCGCTTTATTGAAAGCGCTGCTTTCTCTTTAAGGCGATTGAACACAATGGCAGGCTCCACGCCGGGAGCCGCACCGGGAGGGGAAGAAACGTTTGCGCCCGGCACAAATTCGTTTTTCGCCACGTCTACAAAAAAGAGGTCGCCGTAAGAGGAAAGCGTTTTTTCATCGGTGCCGTACTGCCCGAACGCAAAGGTTCTGCCGTCAGGAGAAAATCCAAGTTCAACAAAATTCGCAATGTCCCCCGCGTGCACCGACGCACAGAAGGCGGCTAAAATGATAAATACACCTGCTTTCCGCATAATCGCACCTCCCTTTTTAACTCTTTTGCCTTGAGTATCGGCGTTGCAGCCGCCAAACTGAAGGAAAATCACTTCTGCCTGCGAGCCTCGCCGTCAACACCGAGCCCGAAAAGCGCGAAGTCCCCGCGGCAGGGGTCTTGCGGCCAGATTTCCTTAAAAAGGCGGGTGAGCAAAAGGGCGGTTTTAAGCGTGCCTCTGCTCCCCGCGGGAATTAGCCCAAGACACATTGCTTCTTGAAGCACGTGCGTGTCAAGCGGGATTATAAGGTCCGCGGGACTGTACCACTCCCAAATGCCAAGGTCTACAGGAGAATTGCGGCGCACCATCCAGCGCAGAAACATATTTACGCGCTTGTTCGCTGTGTCTTTCCCGCAAGGCACAAGCGGGCAGGAAGGAAAGCAGGCAGAAACCACAACAGAAAGATGAGGAACGGGCTTTCCCGCCCTTTCCGCGTCGGCTTTTGCGCTATTAAACGCTTCTCTAAAAAACTCGCCCAAGCTGCCCGCTTTAATGAACATTCCGCGCAGCGCGTCAAAAAGCGAAATCATGTCCGCACATGAGTAAAAGCGGTAAAACTTTTTGCCGCTCTTTGCCGCTTCGCTTTCCTGCCCAAACATTGCCGCATATTCCCCGCCGCAAAGCCAGCTCGCGGGACCGCCGCGCCTGTCGGCTTCATCGAGGATTGCGTCCGTCTTTTGCAGGAACTGCTCCCGCCTTCCAAAGGCTAAAAGAGCCGCGATAAAAGCCGCCGCCTCCGTGTCCTCGCGAGAACTGTAGCGCCTTAAAACGCGGCTAGGGTCATTTTTAGTAAAGCGTGACGTTTCATATTTGTCCGCAAGAAAAATAAGCCTTTCTTTAAGCGGCGCGGGAATAGCACCGCCCGCCGCGTCCGTTAAATCCTTTTGTGGCATTGCCGTGCCCGCCATTTCCGCTTATTTTTCAAGGAGCGTTATTTCAACGCGCCTGTTGCGGGCGCGGTTTTCTTCGGTGTCATTCGGAGCTATCGGCTGCTCGGCCCCAAGCCCTTGCGTAAAGACATTCTGCTCTTCCCTTGCGCCAAGCGAAATAAGCATTGCCGCCACCGCTTCTGCCCGCTGTTCTGAAAGCCGCTGCCTTGCTTCCGCGGTGCCTGCAAGCGCCGTGTGCCCCGTAACAAGAATGTCACTATCCGGGTATCGCGCGATAATCCTCGCTATCTGCCTCACCTTCTCTTCCTCGCCCGGTAGGAAGCGCGCCGAATCCGCCACAAACTGTATATTTTCCATTGTAATGGTAATGCCTTCTTTAGAAGATTCGGCGCGGGTGTTCGCTATATTCTGGCGGCTTATCTCTTCGTTCATTTCGCGCACAATTCTCTCGCGGTCAAGGGGCTCGTTCCAAGTTATTTCCGCGCGCGCGATCCCCTCGTATTTGAGAACGCTCCCCGTGTTCAGCTCAAGCTGAATGAGGAACTCTTCCGTGTAATATGAAAGCGCGCCCCTTTCCGCGTCCCAGTAGAGCTGCTGCGTTGATCTTCCCATAATGCGCACAGGATAAATGCCGCCCGCGCGCCTTCCCTGCAGGGCTTCAGCAGGCGTGTCAAAAAAAAGAACATACCGCGCCTCGATATGATGAAGCGTCTCTGCCTCACCGCCTTCTTGCCCCGCCTGCTCCGGGCCTATGTAGGTGTAGTTTGCGGTAAAAGGCACTTTGAACGGCTTTTCGATGCCGAACACCTCGCGGAAGTCGTGCGCCTCTTCGCCTGTAGCCTGCCAGCTGTCGCCCGGCTCCACATCGCCTGCTGGGAACACCGGGATATCGCGCACAACGGGCATGAAGTACTCATCGGAAATGTCGTACCGGCCGTCTTCAGCCCTGCGGAACACGCTTTCGTACTGCTGCCCCCAGACAAAGCCGCGGTTGTTGTTGCGCTCGCTTGTCATAAACGTGCAGTCATGCCGCGCGGAAACTTCGCCGCCCTCGCTTCTTACATCAGAAACATTCACGGTTATGCGGTTTGTTATTTGCGCGTTATGGGAAAAATAGCCGTCAATGTACACGTTTTCGTTAACCAGCGAGTTAATCCTGTAAGATTCGCCTTCGGTATACTTAAATCTGAAAACTTCCGCGTCCGCGTTTTGTACCGCCGCGGCGGCGAAAAGAGAGAGCGAAAGAAAAAAAAGCAGGCGGTTTTTCATAAAGCTATTATCGGATAGGGATTTTGCACGCTTAATGAGGGTGAATTATAACAAAATTTTATATCTTGCGCTGTAACTTCAAGCGCAGTCCGGAATTATATTTACGTAAGTTTCGACGGCGCGAGTGCGGCGCCTCGGACTTGCGAAAGTGCATCCGCAAGGACGGCAATTTTCTTAACCGCCAAAGAACCACAGTTAAAAAATGGCGGGCCGGCAGATTTTCCTCCTTTTTCTGCCGGCTTTTTTTTATTCAGATGTCTGCACAGCTTCCTTGACACTCTACGTCTTTTCCGTTATGGTAAGTTTTGCGTTTTGGAGCGGTGTCCGAGCGGTTTATGGAGGCGGTCTTGAAAACCGTTG
>CAZDXD010000113.1:0-4604 GCA_964509415.1 uncultured Treponemataceae bacterium | reverse complement strand
TTGAGTGCCGCTCTCCCGGCACCCTGCCGTCCGCCAGCTGAATGCATCTGACGGCAAGATGGGGGAGAGCATATCATGGCTGAGACTCCTTTATAAGAGAGTTAGCGATTAAAAACGAGAAAAGCAACTGTTCTCAAAAAACGGTATTTATTTGTCGGCTGCGCCATAATATAGCGATAGTTTTTCCAGTACCAAAAAAGACACTTTATCTTCTGCCCCCCCCCAACAGCATTGCATTTGCATTTATGGTATATAAAGCTTTTATCCAAAATGCCTTTTTGCCGCTCGGTCAGGGCAATTCGCTTTTTAAGCTCTTCGATATATGCAAACCTGTCAGTGGAGTATTCTTCTTTTGCAGAAAGAATCTTAAAAAGCCGTGAAAAGCCATCAGAAAGTTTCCATTTTTTCATAGGACGTGTAGTAACATTTATCCCGTGACGGCGGTACAGGGAAATTACATCAAACGTGTAGCGGATTCCGCCTCTTAAGCAAGCGCATACCGCAAACCAAGCATCATGGTACAAAACTTTGTCGGGTACAGGAAGAACGTTTTTTTGCAAGAAGGAGCTGCGAAGCAACATAGAAGCGCCTTGAAAAGGGTTGCAGTTGCAAAGCAATTTGTACAAAATAGTATCGCTATCCATTACATAAAAATTATCAACTTCGTTAAGAAGAATATTCATTGCCCGTCCTTCCCTGTCAATTAAGCTTGCGTTTCCGCAAGCTAAATCTGCGTCTTCAATTAGGGCAACAAGTTTTTCCAAGTGGTTTGGCAGCCATATATCGTCTTGATCAGAAAGCGCAACAAACTCGCCAGTGCACAAGCCTATTGCCTTTTCAAAATTCCTCTTAAATCCAAGGTTTGCCTCGTTAGCGTAAAAGCGGATTCTGCTGTCTTTTTTTTGGTATTCCTCAAGTATTTGCCTTGTCGCATCCGAAGAGCAATCATCGCAGACAATCACTTCAAAGTCCTGCACTGTCTGCGCAAGAATCGAGTCCATCTGCTCGCGAATGTATTCCTCACCGTTATAGGTGGCCATTGCTATGCTTATCATAAAAAGCTAAATCCTTCATTTACAGCAAGAATGTTTTCCAAGAATATTCATATTGATTTATCCAACTAACAGCAAAAGCTAATAGCATAAAAAGCACAACACACACGGAAAGAAAGATGCGCATCATGTCCATCCCCTTAAAAAAGCGGATCGACTCTGGAATAATATTCCATACAAAAATCCCTCCGCCACAAAGCATATAATAATAGCCAATTCTGCTAAATTGGGAAAAATTCCTTCCCATTGCCTGAAACAAAATGCATATCAGAAAATTAAGCGTGCAAGAATCAAGCTGGCTTTTGTCTTTATATTTTTTGCAATTATATATATATATATATATAAACGCAATTATAAAATAAAACATATACCTGCCCAAAAAACCTAGTCCGCTTGAATATTCCTGTATCTGATTGTATTTGGGACTATGCATATAGCCGTTCAGTATGCGCAAAATCCGTTGCGGCAAAAAAGACAATGTGTTTGTAAAATCGAGGAGAACCCAGATTAAGTTGTTTCCCCAAAAGTTTATAAAAAGGCAAAGGGCAAGCGCTGCAAAAAAGAACCATGGCTTTACCCTGATTCTGCCTGTAAAATAGAGGGGAAAGGCGCAGATGGCTGTAACGTGAAACTGCATGGCAAGGATAATGACCAAAACCCAAAAGAAAAGCTTTTTGCGTTTAACAAAGCCAAGCCCGCATATCAAAATCGCCATTGCCAAGTATTGGCGGGTCTGCGCCAAGTTAACGCCGAAAAAATAATTGAAGAAATAAATTGCAATCGTGTAAATCGGCCATGCGCTGTTCTTCAAAAAAAAGCGGTAAAAAACAAGAGAGCAAAACATGCGCATCAGGCAGGTCATTTCCCAAAAGCCAAGCCCGAGCCGCTTAAAAAGAATATTGGCGGCAATATATCCTCTTTCTACCAAGCCAGTCTTTATCCTAATCTCGCATTCGTCAAACATGGAGATATAATTTCCCCAGTCCCTGCCTGTTTCAAAGCTAAAAGCGCACAAAAAAGTCAACACGCCAGCCACATAGACATACACAAGCTTATCCAGCGAAAACCCGCGAATAGACCCGCCTGCAATCGGGAGAGTTCTTGCTCCGATTAGCTCAACGAATGCGGTAACAAAAAGAAAAGCTAAAACAGCGTACCATACAGTCATACAGATCAAATCGCACAGGGGCAAAAGGCAATGCTCGATTATTGCAAATGCGCCAAAATAATGCAAGCACCGCAAGCAGGGCAACCCCCTGCACTTTTCGCCGCTAGTCCAAGTCTAAAGCCGCCTTAAACTTTGCGTATGCCCTCTCCCATGTAAACTGCCGTATAAACTCGTTCCCTTGCCTGGCAATCTTTATCCTTAACCTTGAGTCTTCAATCAATTTGATGATGTTTGCGGCCAAGCCTTCAACATCGCCCACCTTAGAGACAAGAGTGGTTTCGCCGTCGCGGGAAAAAACTTCAAAGCCGGGATTGTCAGTGCAGGCAACGGCGCAGCCGCAAATCATAGCTTCGGCGGGCGTAAGCCCCATTCCCTCAAGGCGCGACGGCGCTACAAAGATTGCAGCGCCGTTGTAAATGCCGTTGTGCTCTTCTTTAGAGGGACATCTTGTGTAAGAAAACCATTCGGGGAGGTGCGGCGGCCTATAAGCGCCAAACACAGCAACATGAAGCTGCGGGACTTTCTGTTTTACAATTTTAAGCGCCTCAAAAGCGTCATCGCAGCCTTTGTGCGGGGCAGTGTGGTAGAGCATCGCGACCTCATAAGGCGGGCGCGCTTCAATCTCTTTTGTCATCTTAAAGTATTCAAAGTCGAGGCCGTTTTCAACAAGAGTCGCGCCTGCGCCGTCCTCTAAAGGCGCAGCCTCGTTAAGCTCCTCGCCTATTTTGCGCACAAGCCACGGGGCAATGGTTATCTTCTTTAATGGAAGTCGGTAGGAGGCAAGCACATAGCTTTCGGGGGCGCTCCAGTCCTCAAAGTCTTGGACAAAATAATAGCCTTTTTGTCCAAGGCTGAGGCTAGCGCTCACGGGGTAAGACGTGCCGACAGCGGTCGCCACAACCCTGCAGCCTGCGCCGCGCAAGGCTTTCGCGCCTTTAAGGCCAAAGGCGACTTCTGTCTCTACACTAGGGTCAAGGTCAAACCAAGAAGGCACTTTGACAAAGCCGCTCCTTATTTTGTTACTTGCAAAAAGCATCATTCTGTAAGCAAAGCGCAAAAGCCTATAAATGAAGCCATGCTTTGACGGCGCAAAAGACGGGCTATACATAAAGACAACCGCAACATTATATCCGTCGGCGGCAAAGCGGTTAGCGTATTCAAAAACCATCTTGTATCCTCCTACGGGGCGGCTCTTAACGGAAGGGAGAACAAAGACAACGCGCTCTTTCTTTTGCGACTCATCGACATTCTCGCCGTGCCCGCTACATTCTAATAGCCCTGCGGAGCTTAAAAGCAAGCCGCACGAGGAAGTCCAAGTGCCACACTGCAAGGAGCAGCACAAAGTTTGACCGCGTCCTAAAGCGCAAGAAGTAGCGGGCAACCGCTCGGTTAGCTTCCGCAAAAACCTCTCGGGCGAGCTTCGGATTTGGCGGGTCAAGCAAAAGCGAGTGCATCTTGCACTCAATCTTCTGCTTAAAAACAAGGAGAGGCTCAACTATGCCCCCCCCCCGTCATAAACATTGATGCCTTGTATTCCTCGCCAGCCGCGACCAAGAACTCGCAGGAAATCCGCTCCATCTCTTCTACTACTTTAACCTCTTGAAAAATCTTCTCTCGCGTAAAGCTGTGCCCCGAAGACTTAGGGTTTTGCCTATAGTGGTAAAGCGGAATGTCAATATGAAAAGCATGGCGGGCAACAAGGAAGCATTCAAGCGAAAAAAGGCGGTCTTCCGAAAGGGCAATGCCTTCAGGAAAGCGCAAGCTGTTGTGACAAATTAGTTTTCTTAAAACTAATTTGTCCCACATACTTGGGTCAAAGTATGTGGGACTAGCCAAGACATCGATATTTCCTTGCGGGCGCGCATTTACCCTGGTTTTTTTGGCATACTCAAAAAAAGCTCCCCACTGCACCAAATCTGCATCATTCTCCCTCGCCGCCTTTAGCGCGAGCTCGTATGTGTCCGGCTCAATCCAGTCATCGGGGTCGACAAAGCCTATGTACTCACCGCGCGCGGCATCGAGCCCCGCGTTCCGCGCGGTGCTCGTCCCTCCGTTCTCCTTGTGGATGACGACAAAGCGCGCGTCCCTTGCGGCGTACTCGTCGAGGATGGCAGCGCAGCCGTCGGGCGAGCCGTCGTCAACGCAAATGCACTCCCAGTCAGGGATTGTCTGCGCAATGATCGAATCTAGGCAGCGGCGAAGGTAGGCTTCCACGTTGTATACGGGCACGATAATGCTTACCTGCGGGACGACCGCCTGCGCCGCTGCTTCCTTTTCAGATGTCATGGGGGCAAGGATAGCAGAAAAGGGGGGTTTAGTCAACAGCTTCCAGCTATCAGCTATCAGCTATCAGCTATCAGCTATCAGCTATCAGCTATCAGCTA
>CAZDXD010000112.1:0-4615 GCA_964509415.1 uncultured Treponemataceae bacterium | reverse complement strand
AGTTTTGTTCTAATGAGGCTTGCAAAAAAATTTGCGAAAGATTATTGACACTACCAAAACTTGTGTCGATATATAGCGTGTAGCCTATGGATGTGATAACAATTCTGCGCCCTGAAAACAAGATTTTGCCCGGCAAGCGTAAAAAAAGCCGAAATCCCGCGGCATCCCTGAATATAAAATCCCGCGGCTTCTCTTTTAAGAAACTTCGCGCCGCCTTTGCTTCAAAGCCTGCCTCTTCTACTGTTGCTTCTGCTGATTTTTCCGTAGGCTCTTTCGCCGCGATCCCTTCTTTTTCAGAAAAGAATTTCCAAAAGGGGCATACGTTCCATCACCGCAGGTCTTTTTTTTCCGCTTCTGCATGCTCTGTGCCAGACTTGGATTCATTTTCCGACCCCGGTATAAAACCCTATTTTTCCGGCAGTGTTTTTGTCTTTGACAACCGCGCAGCAAAGGCAGCTTTCGCTGTCGGCTCTTTTCCGCTTCTTGGCGGATTTATTCCGCTTCTTGTAATCTTAAGCGCTGCGCTTTGCCTTTTGGCGCCCGCCTTTCAGGGGCACTTTGGGTTTTATTTTCTTGAAAAGAAAATTTCGTTTGACTCCGATGGCGCGGCTTATTCTGCTATGAACTCGCTTTTGAATAGCGGCGAAAATTTTTCCGGCGCTGAAGCCGCGTTAATCCGCGGGGAAAGCGCGGAAAGCCCAATGTTCAATATTGCAGCGCCTGTAACGTACTCAACCTATACTGTCCGCGGCGGGGATACGATTAGCGGCATTGCGGCGCGTTTTGGCCTTGACAACATAAGCACGATTCTTTCCGTAAACGAAATTGAAAACGCGCGCAGAATCCGCACGGGGCAAACCTTGCGCATTCCTTCGATAGACGGCGTGCTGTATAAAGTCGCCGCAGGCGATTCTTTGGCATCGATTGCTTCCAAATTCAACGTCCCGCTTACAGTTATTCTTGATGCCAACGATCTTGCCGACTCGTTTATTGCAGTAGGGCAGGAGATTTTTATTCCCGGCGCCAGGCTCAGTTCTTATGATTTGAAAAAGGCGATGGGAGAGCTTTTTATTTATCCAATCCACGGAAGGCTCACTTCAAGATATGGCACGCGCGCTGATCCGTTTACCGGCGTAAAGTCTTTTCATACAGGCGTTGATCTTGCCGCTTCAACTGGAACATCAGTTAAGGCATCAACGGACGGGCGCGTTGCCGCAGCCGGCTGGCAGAATATTTATGGAAATTATGTAATTGTTACCCATGCTGGCGGATACCAGACTTTGTACGCCCACATGAGCTCGATTTCCGTGCAGCGTGGTCAGTACCTGACTCAAGGGGACGAGGTCGGAAAAGTAGGCAGCACCGGCTATTCTACAGGACCTCATCTTCATTTTTCTGTTTACAAAGACGGAAAGACAATTGACCCCTTTTCTGTCCTTGACTAGAGAATTGTACAACCGTTGCCGCTGTTGTATACTATTGACTGGACGGGGTTTGTAAGAAATGAAAAAATGTGTGCCTCTTTTTTTTCTTTTTTTCTTTTCCGCCTGCCTTTGGGGAGAGATTTCTTTTTCAAGCGGCGTTATAAATCAAAACGACGAGGTGCTTTTTGCCGTTGACGCTTCCATTCCGGCAATGCCGCATTACAGAACGCTTTTCAAAAAAGACTTAAAAACCGGAAGCCTCGAGCAGCTTACCTTTTTCCCTGAAGAAATGGAACTGCTTTCAGGCGGGACTGTCCTGCAAATTAGAAATCGCTTTGGAACCGTCCGCTATGATTCTCTTTCAAGGCAGTTTTCCGTTATTGAAGCATTCCCAGCTGTAAGTTCGGGAATTGAGCCAAATCCGGGAATGCTTGAAAAGTCAGCCGCAAGTCCTGACGGAAAATGGATTGCAGCCGTTGTTCCAACATCGCCAGCGCGCGGAAAAATAGTCTTGACAGATGCCGGCGGCGAATCTTCTATTGAGCTTTCTTCTTCCGCGAGCCGCGGAAAGCTGCCCGTCTCCTGGTCGCCTGATTCTTCAATTATCATATATGAAGATTCCGGCTCTATTTACTACGCGCGACCGGATACTCTTTTTTCAGGCACAAGTCTGCCAAAAGAGTACCGCCTGATTGGAAAAGGCTCTATCAGTTCCCTGGACTGGTACGATTCTTTATATTTTTTATATGCCAACGGAGACTGCGTCTATCGTATCAATGTGCCTGAGCTTTTTGGGTATTCTATTTACCGTGCCCTGATTTCGCCAGGAGAGCTTGCAGGCAGGCTTCCTGCTCCGTTTAATCCAGAAGAAGACAGCATCTGTTCTTCTCCTGACGGAGAATCGCTGCTTTTTGTTTCGGGCACGGAATGTGTGTATCTTTTGCAGCTTTCCGGCGATGATTATCTTAACGGCGGTAGGTCTGCGCCGTTTCTTTTTCTTCCCGGAAACACATCAGAGGTTTTTCCTTGCTGGACGCGGGCTGGCAGCCCGGCTATTTTCGCGAGAACAATGGAAAATGGGAAAAGCTCCCTTAGAGGCTGGGTGCTTTCAGGCGCGGGCTTTGAAGCGCTTTCCGTGCCGCAAGACGCGTTGCGCGTGGTTGTTTCCCCTGATGGGAATCACGCGGCCTTTATCGGCGCGAGCGGCGGGGGAATTTCCGTTTATTCTATTGCTTCGTGGACAAAGGTTGCCGAGTATTCTTCAAGCGCGGTTTCCGCAGTGTGGATTAACGAAGATTCGATGTTCATCGGAGGAAGCGGCATGGTTTTGCGCTGGAATTTTAAGACAGGCTCTTCGGAAATGATTACGGTTTCTTCGGTCAGCGGGTTTAACTGGGATGAGCAGGGAACAACTCCGGTAGCGTTTGTCGACGCGAATTCCGAAAGCGAGTCTGCTTTCAGCTCTGCGCGTTTCAGGTATACCGGCGGAATGAAGTGGGAGCTTGCAGCGGGCACACGCGCGGGTGCTCCCGCAACGGCGAATGCGAGGTACAGGCTTTATCTTGATTCCTTTGACGGCGTTTACGACAATATGCTCTATGTACGCGACGCTGAAGGGGCAGGGGGAACCGCGCCTATTGTTTCCGTCCTGCGCCTGTCAGATGGCTCGCTTGCCGCGGAACAAGGCTCAAGAAAGCGCGGGCGCACAGACGCGGAAAAAACCACCGTAGCCCTTGTTTTTGACGCTGTCGATGACAGCTCAGGGCTTCCCCTCGTGCTTGACGCGCTTTCCGATTACGGTTTTAAGGCTACTTTTTTTATAAATGGAGAATTTATACGCCGCCACCCCGAAGCCACCGCCGAAATTGCAAGTGCGGGACATCAGGCAGCCTCAATGTTTTTTACATCGTGGGACCTTTCAAGCACTGAATTTACCGTTGACGCTGAATTTATAAGGCGCGGTCTTGCCCGCAATGAAGATGATTTTCACAGTGTTACGGGCGATGAACTTTCTCTTTTCTGGCATGCGCCGTATTACATTGTTTCCCCTGAAATCCTTGAAGGCGGCGCGCTTGCCGGCTATGAGTATGTGCAACAGGATATCTTTGTTGCGGACTGGGTAACAATGGAATCTGCAGGAGCACTGCCCGGCCTTTACAAGGACGCGGACACGCTAATAGAAGAAATTATGGAAAAGGTTAAGCCCGGCGACGTAATTCCAGTCAGAATAGGAAAGCCTGCAGATGGGAGCAGGGAGGACTACCTTTACAGCAGAATAAGGACGCTTCTAAATGCCCTCTGCGAGCAAGGCTACACGGTTGTCCCCGTCAGCAGGCTTTGACCTTGAGCGCTTGTCAATTAGCGTTTTTTAGCTATTCACCCTCTCCTGATACTCGTTTGTGTCGGTGTTTATGAGAATCTTTTCACCCTGCTTGATAAAAAGAGGCACGCGGACAGTCAAGCCCGTTTCCGTTACAACAGGCTTTGTAGCCCCCGACACGGTGTCGCCGCGCACATAGTTTTCGCTTTCGGTTACAACAAAGACCATCTTTGCGGGGATTTTCACGTCAATCGGGTTGCCTTCCCAAATCAGGATTGTGTACTCATCTCCCTCGCGCAGGTAGAATTTCTTGTCGCCAACAGTCTCTTCCGGCACCATAATCTGATCGAAGGATTCGGTGTCCATAAACACATAGTTTTCGCCGTCGTGGTACTGAAACTGCCCCTTGTGCTCGTCAACTACTGCGTCTTCTACCATGTCGGCAGTCTTGACTGTAAGCGAAAGAACAGAACCGTCCCGCAGGCTTTTCATTTTAACGCGGGCAAGGGCCGCGCCTTTGCCAGGATTGTGAAACTCCCGCTCAACAACGAGATACGGTGTGCCTTTATTCAAAAGCACTGTTCCTTTTGCTATGTCTCCGCCTCTTATCATGTTTTTCTCCTAATCGCTGTTAAAAAGTGAATTTTTGTGTTGCTTGATTTCTAATGATGATACACTATAGCGGCATGTTTTGAACAGTCCCCTATGGAGACGCCGAGGGGTTGTGGATTGCCGCAGGAGAACTTTTTTTAGCTCTTTGTCTCCTCGTTTGCACTAAGCAGAGAATAAAATTGATTGTAGTCCAAACTTCCGCCTTTTAGCTTTTCGGCTGTGAGGAGCAAGGCAACAACGCTTATTGCCGCGCCGTTTA
>CAZDXD010000111.1:0-4615 GCA_964509415.1 uncultured Treponemataceae bacterium | reverse complement strand
TACCAGAAAAACCACGCGCCGCAAATTCCTGTCTTGCTGAATATGGCGCGGGCGGGCCGCCCTAGCGAAAACTGATTTACAATATTGATTACAAGCCCGATTGAGTTGATGATAAAGCCGATAGCCAAGGTAAAGCCGAAAAACAGCATAAGCTTGTCTATAGAGTCGGCCGAAGGCATAAGGTGAAGAATTGCATCGTGCGGCTCGCCGAAAAGGCCTGTTACCCATCGGCTAAAGGGCGCGAGAATTTCTCCGTTTGTAAAAAACTCGCCTGTTAAAAGCCCCATTATCATAGACGAGCATCCTATGCCGACAAAAATCGGACCGAATTTTTGCCACCTATTAATAACGGAAACCTTGCCGCTTATTAAAAGAAGTCCCAGCACAAAGAAGACAAGGCCTTGCCCTAGGTCCCCGAACATAATACCGAAAAGCAACGTAAAGAAAAACGCGACAAGCGGCGTAGGGTCAATTGTGCCGTAAAGAGGCGCCCCGTAGCTGAAAATCATGCGCTCAAAGCTTTTTGTATAGGCGTTGTGCTTGTATTTTACAGGGATTTTCTCCCTGCCGCTTTTTACGGACGGAACTTCTTCCGGAGCATAGAGCCTAATGGCGATTCTGCCTTCGGTCAGCTCGTCAAGATCGCGCATGATTTTCTGCGCATCATCTGCTGGAATCCACCCCGAAAGCCTGTAAACCATCTGCGTCGCCTCAAGCTTGTCGCGGATACCGAAAACCTGCATTTCAAGCGAAAATGCCTGCAAAAGAGATATAAGCTCATCCGCGTGCAGGCGGCAGAAATTCTTTTTTTCTTCGGCAATGGCTGCGGCAGTTTCTTCTGCTTCCTTTACCTGCGTTTCAAGGCCTTCAAGCACGCCCTCGGGGATTCCCTTAAAATCTTTCGGAATCTCAATGCTCACAAAGCCAAAGCGCTTGAGCACGCTGTCAAGGGCAAAGCGCCCCTTTTTGGACGAAGCCGCAAGAATCCGGCTGTGGTCTTCCCCTAAAGAAATGACAACCGCACGATCGCCAAGCGCAAATTTAAGCTCCTCAAAGACAGCAGGCTCGATTTTTCCAATGCGGAAACTCAAGAACGTAAGGTGTTCAAGCTCGGAATAGGAAACATTAAGGTTTGCAAAGCCTTTAGCCTCCGTGTACGCGGAAGACACCCTGCGGTTAAGCTCGTTGTTGGCGGTTTCCCTCTTGCGCATATCCTCCACATCTGCAATAAGCTTGAGGGCGTTTTGCTCGTCTTGTGCGGAAGGCAACGTAATAGAATCGGCATATTCTTCCGGGTCGGGAATGGCAAGATAAGCGCGGCAGTCTTTTAAGCGCTCTAGAATATGAGCGTGCGCTTCATCCAAAGAGGCATCAGGCAAAGACTCGTCAAAAACATCCTGCTGAATCTGAAATTCAGCGCTTTTGCCAATGTACTCCAAAACCCTGTCTATATCTTGGCGGAGAATCATCAATTCTGCCATTTTCATGGGAGCAGTTTTAAGCATCAAAGTCCTCCACAAATTCACTCATCTGGCTTTCAGAAGTGCCCATACGGATTCCTTCTGTCGCAATACGGATCATATATTCTTCAAGACGGCATATTCTAAAAAACATAATCAGCACGCCAACAGTAAACTGATTTCTGTGAAAATACCGCACAGCGACTCTGTAAAGCCGCCTAATGCGCTGCAAGTCAAGCCATCGCGGGTCAAGCTCCCAAAAGCCTTCCGGCGAGACGGGGTTCAAAAGCCGAGCGTACTTCCAGCCCTGCCAAGCATCAAGCGAATCAAGCGGCTTGTCAAGAACGGCAATCGCGGGCGCGGTTAGCTCCTCTTTCATTTTAGGCGGACCGTCGGAACCGATAAGCGTGGGGATAATCTCTTCCGCAGTCTTTTTATAGTAAACGCGCAATCTTAACGCCCAGACTATATTCTGCAAGACAATCTCATCGACAACGAAATCTTCCACAACTGCCCTGTCCTTGCGGGAAAGCATACGCAAAGCCTCCCAGACTTCAGCGTAAAATTGCCGGTCAAGGCGGTTCTCCCAGCTTATCTGTTCAGATTTGTCGGGAAGTCGGTTAAACCAACTATAAGGAGAGTCCGCTGTCATCACGGCAAAATCAGGCCAGCCGTCATAGTTCAATCTCGCAAAAGGAGAAGTATCTATAAAATACGGCTTGTCCTTGCTAGAAAGAGGCGTGTGGCAGGCGTTTTTTATATTGAGGCAATCATAAAGCGAAAGATAGGCTAAAGACAGAGGGTCAGGCTTGTCGTACAATTTCAAAAGCGAAAGAAAATTTGACGCGGTTCTTTCCGCCACGCGGCGCTCCAGAAGCTGGGCAAGGCGACTTTCCGGCACAAGTGGCGGCGCGTCCTTAAAGAGAAGAGTCCACAAATCTGAAACGTGATTCTGTTCAAAAAGCTTTTTTGCCCGTCTGCCGATAAAGGCCGAAGCGAAAATTCCGCTTGCCTTGGCATAGACAAAAGCATCTGCAGCAACCCTGTCCATAAGCGTTAAGTTTCCTGCAATCAGCTGCTCGCAAGAAGAGAATCAACGAAGGAATAAAAAGAATCAATATCCTTGGGAAGGGCCTTGAGCCGTTCATCATACTCGGTAAAAACAGCTTTCAGCGCGGCATCGTTCTTTTCTTTTTCGGAATTGAGCCACGCGTCAAGGGAGTTTATCATTTCCTCATATTTAGCGCGGTATTCAGAATCGGCTTTCTGCTTTGCGGCGCTTCGCCTTTTGTCAGCTTCTTCGCTTGCCTCAAGAGCAAGGGAAGACGCATCGCTTTCTACTTCCAGCAAATGACCAAGGATATCCTTATCGTTTTCGGCGGCTGCAATATGATTTTCCACGATACGCTCCTTACAGGGACTCTGTCAGCTCGTCCTCAAAACGGCAGATGACAGAATGTATTCCTTCCGGCGTTCTTTCTTTAACAAGTGAAGGATAAAAATCAGGCATTTCCAGCAAAAGAGCCAAGCGACGCAAAACGCGCAGATAACTAAAACAATCGCCGCCGGGCGAAAGAACCAGAAAGACAGCATGAACCGGCTGCCCGTCCAGAGAATCGTAATCGAGCCCTTCAGGAGAGATACCAATTACACCGCAAATTTCTTTAATTGAATCAAGCCGGGCGTGGGGGACGGCAATTCCGTTTTTAATTCCGGTAGAAAGCTTTGTCTCCCGCTCACGGACTGCGTCGATAATTTCTTTGGTCATGTTTCTGTTATTATCAGAAACAAAAAGATCTACAAGCTCTTCCCAAACCTCTTCTTTGTCTTCCGCTTCAAGCGGAACTTTAATCATTGATGGAGAGAAAATTTTTCCAAGTATCATAATACAACCCTATATATAAACGATTAATCAGGGCGCAAAGCCGCGTCCGATTCCTCCAGCGTGGTACGTTCAGAATCCTGCGAAGCCTCGCCTGCCTGCTCCGGCAGCGTTACCTCGGAATCGCTCTGCATCACCTCATCCGCGTCTTCGGGCCTCGTAATGCCGCCCTCCGGCGCGCCCTCATCCGCCTCTTCAATCATGGCGTTGCCTGAATCCGCTTGGTCATCGGTCCACCAGCTCTCTCTAGCCTCTGAGGAGCGTTGAATCTGCACTTCCTGCTGAAATCCCCTGTCAGAGGGAGTTTTATTCACCAAGGCCAGGAATAAGGCTATAACGAAAAATAGCCCAACGCACACATATGTTACCTTTGTCAGCACCGATGCCGAGCGCGAACCGAACGCGGAATTGCTGCTTCCGGCAAAAAGGCCGCCAAGCCCCTCGCCCTCGCCGTTTTGAAGGAGAACGAGAGCGATAAGGAAAATACATATTATTACAAATAGCACAACAAGGATTACACTGATTACAGCCACAGGCAACTCCAATAAAAAGTCTTGAATACTATAATCATAAAAAAAAACTTATTCAAGTAAGGCGGTTCAGAGCTTGGAAGCTGGGAGCGCCAACAGGGGTTTGCGGGCAACTTTCCTATTCAAAGTATCCCTGAAAACGTATCCCTGAAAACAGGTAAAATGTTTTACTATTGCCATATGGGGTTTATAACTATGGGGAACACTGCGCCAAAAGACAATCCTGCCGGAATGGAGTTTTCTGACAAGGCGGGTATCGATGCTCTAGCTGAAAGAAATCTTTTGTCAGAAATCATGGGCGTTCCGATTTTTGAGTATGAATTCAAGACGGGACGCTTTTCGCTTTCTTTCCGCTTGTTCTCCAGCAACAAAAAGGCAATTACCCTCACTTTGACCAGCGCTCCGGATGCAATTAGCGCCATCGGCCTTCACCCTGATGACGTGAGAAAGATTGAGACAATGTTCTTGCGCCTGCGGCAAAGAAAAACATCCTGTTCAAGGCTTGTGCGGGTTGCCGCGGAGGACGGGCTTTTCCACTGGGTTAAAATTACAGCGAAAACCATTTTCTGCACAGGCGTTCCTGAAAAAGCGGTCGGCTTTGTTGAGGAGGCAGATGACAAAAAGAGCGAAAGCCCCGCGGAAGAAGAAAAGAAACTCGATTCTCTTACTGATTTTTTCAATCATGAAGAAATTACGCGCGCCGTCATTCAAGAGCTTGAAACAAGGGTCGAAGTGAGGCGGGA
>CAZDXD010000110.1:0-4687 GCA_964509415.1 uncultured Treponemataceae bacterium | reverse complement strand
AACCTTGCAAGCATTGGCGGGGAAATGATTCGCCGCTTTAAGGAATGCGGCGCGGCGGGTTTAAAGGTGCCATGAGAAAGAAAGACAGAAGCCTCCTGCAATACAATGTGCATTCCTTTTCGGATGCAAAAAATTCAGGCCCAAAGGCAAGACGGGACACATACCAAATACTCAAAAGCAAGGGCTTTGAGGACCTTTATGACGCCTCCCATCGCCGCAAGGCAATCCGCATTGCCCGCAGGCTATTGGCAATAAGCCGCCTAAGGAAAGGGCAGCTGCTGTTTGTGCAGTATCCCCTAAGCGACAGGGCATGGTGCTGCTACCTTTCAATGTTCAAGGCTGCTAAAAAGCTGTGCCTAGTGCACGACCTAAGAGCCCTGCGCGAGTGGAAGATTAATAGGGGGGGGGCATTGCAGACGAGATTGCCACCCTTTCAGCGTTTGACTGCCTTATTAGCCTAAACCCGCGGATGACAACCTTTTTAAGGGAAAACGGACTAGAACAGCCGATTGTTAACTTAGGCATTTGGGATTATCTTATGGACGAAAGCCTTATCCCATCAGAAGAGCGCGAAAGGGAAAAAATAGCCTTTGCCGGCAACCTTGCAAAGGCGCCGCTTGTGGCACAGCTGGCTCAAGTTGAGGGCGTAAAGTTTTTGCTTTACGGCGAGGGGACAAAGGACCTTGAAGCCGCTCTAAAGTCCGGCCGCGTGGAGTGGCGCGGCGCCTTTTCTACAGAAGAAATACCCGCAAAGATTAGCGGCGGCTGGGGGCTTGTCTGGGACGGCGACAGCATCGACACCTGCGGCGGGGTTTACGGCGAGTATCTTAGATACAACAACCCGCACAAGACTTCGCTTTACATCGCGGCGGAGCGGCCTGTAATCATTTGGCGCGAGGCAGCTATTGCGGACTATATCCTGCAAAAGGGGCTAGGCATTGCTGTAGATACCTTGCGCGAGTTGCCCACCCGCATTGCCGAAGTTTCTGATGAGGCTTATGGGCAGATGCTGCGCAACGTCCGCGAAGAGAAGAAGCGCCTGACTGCGGGCATGAACCTGCAAGAGGCTGTAGGAAAGGCGCTTGCTATTGTGGGGCGGGAGAGCTAAAGGAGGAGCATTTTGCATGAAAGATTTAAGCAAATTGAAAGCCGGCGTTCCATCGCCTGAAAGCCTGAAGGGGAACGCCTTTAACGCTGTAAAGCTCGTGTGTTGTGCTATTGTTATAGCCAGGCACTGCCTTGACATCTCCCGGACGCAGTCCGCCGCCAAGCCGTTTCTTGTCTCGGATGTGGCAGTGTGTGTCTTTTTTTATCCTTTCGGGCTTTTGGGTAACATCTAGCTTTATGCGTTGCAAGAGCCTAAAAGAGTTTTTTTGCAAGCGCGCCCGCCGCATTCTTCCGCTGTATTACCTTGCCGTTATAGGTTTTGCCCTAGCTTGCGTCTTTTATTCGGAGCTCCCTCCCGCGCGATATTTTGCCAGCGCCGATTTTTGGAAGTACCTTTTTTGGAACGCTATCTTTCTTAACTTCATGCATCCGATGCTGCCCGGTGTGTTTTTTTTGGGGGGGGGGCAATAAACGGTTCTCTTTGGACAATTAAAATAGAAATAGGCTTTTACATCGTTTTGCCCCTTATCGTGCTTGTTTTGCGGCGGCTGCCTTCAAGAAAAAGGCGCAACCTTTTTTTGGCGCTCCTTTACACGCTTTCTGTCTTGTGGCGATTCCTGCTTAGCAAATATGCCGCGCGACTGGGCTTGCCTGCCCAGCTTGAGCATCAGCTGCCAGGCTTTATGTCCTACTTTGCGTGCGAAATGCTCTGCTATTTTAACTGGGACTATCTAGAAAGAAAGTTTGCCGTGCTCGCCGCTCCCGCCATAATTGTCTTTGCGCTGCACTATGTTACGCGGACAGAGTTCCTAATGCCCGCCGCCCTTGCCATCATCGTTATGTGGCTGGGCACGCGCCTGCATTGCCTTAGCCGGGCAGGCTCTCCCGTTGATTTTACATACGGAATGTACCTGTTTCACTTTCCGCTGATTAATATGTTCTGCGCTGGACATGGCTTTGGAGCGATGACTTTTTTTGACGTGCTGGCTGTTTTCTCTATTTCGTTCTTTTTAGCCTTTGTTGCCGAAAAGCACATCATGAAAAAGCAATGCTGAAAAGCCGCCCCTTAAGCTTTTGCCCGCAGGTGGCAGGATGAGGCATTTGTTGGCAAAACCCATGCCGCTAGAGCGTTTTTCCTGTATAATCAAGTTGTAATGAAAGCAAAGAATGCTACAACCTCTTTTTTTCGCTGCACAGCCTGCGGATACACGCAGCTGCGCTGGCTAGGACGGTGCCCTGCCTGCGGCGAATGGAATAGCTTTGAAGAAACATCGGGCGAAAGGTCACTCTCTAATCCCTTGCAGGAAGGCGCAGGCGATGAGGCAAAGTCGCTCCCGCTTGCGGCAGTAAAGGCAGAAAGCGGGGAACGCCTCGTTACGGGCATTGCCGACCTCGACATAGTGCTAGGCGGGGGTGCAATGCGCCGCTCTGCCGTGCTCTTTGGAGGGGAGCCAGGCATAGGAAAGTCAACGCTTTTGCTGCAAGCGGCGTTTTCGCTTGCAGCAGCATTGCCCGAAGGCAGGGTGCTTTACGCAAGCGGGGAGGAGTCAGCGGGGCAAATAAAGGCACGCGCTGCCCGCATTGCCCAAAGTCCTGAAAGTGCCGCGGCGCAAGAGCGCATTGAGCTTTTGTGCACGGGACAGCTTCAAAACATTGAGCAGGCTCTTGAGGCGGTCAATCCTTACTTTGTGATTGTCGACTCCATTCAGACTGTCTTTAGCCCGCATGCGGGGAATGTGCCGGGCACTGTAAGCCAGCTTAAATACTGTGCCATGCAGCTTATTTCGTGGGTTAAGGAGCGCGATGCCGTTCTCTTCCTTGCGGCGCACGTTACAAAGGAAGGGAGCATCGCGGGCCCCAAGGTACTTGAGCATATGGTCGACACAGTGATCTCTTTTGAGCGCAACTCCGATGACGTGCGTTTTTTGCGCGCGTTCAAAAATCGCTTTGGCTCGGTCGACGAGTTAGGCATTTTCCAGATGACAGAGCGAGGGCTTGTAACGCTTGATGACCCTTCTACTATCTTTATTACAAGCCGAAGCGGGGCATTCCCGCCGGGCATTGCCGTCGCCCCCGTGTTTGAGGGAAGCCGCGTTTTTCTTGTAGAAATCCAAGCACTTACCGTTGACGCAAAAGGTGCCATGACGCGCGTCTTTTCAGATAAAATTGACTCCGCAAGAGTGAGCAGAATCGCTGCCGTGCTGGAAAAGCGGGCGGGCTTGCGCTTCTCTGACCAAGACATCTACGTCAACGTGGCGGGCGGCATTCGCCTCACAGAAAGCGCGATAGACTTAGCCCTTGCAGCCGCGCTTTACTCCGCGCGGACGGACATCCCCGCCCCAGAGAAAATGACCTTTACAGGAGAGATAAGCCTTGCAGGGGAAATACGTCCCGTCTCGCGCCTAAAGCAGCGTATAAAGGCATCGGAGGCGCTAGGCTTTGAGCGCGTCGCGGGTCCTGAAAACGCGGGCGCGGGAGCTGACCTAAAAAGCGTGAAGGATTTAGGGGCGATGTTTGCGGAGAATGCAAAGTATTGACATGGCTTATAACAAATACCCGCCCTATAAAAGAAAACCCGGCGCAATCCAGCACCGGGTTCATTACATCGCAAAAGCCGCTTTTAGACAATTCCTTGGGCAATCATCGCGTCGGCAACTTTAAGGAAGCCCGCTATGTTCGCGCCCATAACGTAATTGCCCTCGTCACCAAATTCCTTAGAGGCGGCGTATGCACCGTCATGGATGCTTTTCATAATGCCTTTGAGGCGGCTGTCAACCTCTTCAGCTGTCCAGGAAAGGCGGATCGAGTTCTGGCTCATCTCAAGACCTGAAACTGCAACGCCGCCCGCGTTCGCGGCTTTTCCGGGCGCGTAAAGCACCTTGTTCTTTTGGAACACGGCAATAGCTTCCGGCGTTGAAGGCATATTCGCCCCCTCCGCTACAAGAATGCAGCCGTTCGCTACAAGCGCTTCCGCATCGCTTCCGCTTATTTCGTTCTGCGTAGCGCAGGGGAAGGCGCAGTCTGCCTTTACGGACCAAGGCCGCGCATTTTCGGTGTAAACGGCTTTCGGGTATTTTTCAGCGTATTCCTTTATGCGCCCGCGCTTCTCGTTTTTCAAAGTCATAATAAAGGCAAGCTTTTCCTCATCTATTCCGTCCGCGTCGTAAATAAAGCCGTTCGAGTCGGAGCACGTTACGGGTTTGGCTCCAAGCTGAAGAAGCTTTTCAATGCAGTACTGCGCAACGTTGCCCGATCCAGAAACCGCGCAGGTTTTCCCCTTAAAGCCATCGCCCTTAACGGCGAGCATATTTTCCGCAAAGTACACGCACCCGTAGCCTGTAGCCTCCGGGCGGATAAGCGAGCCTCCCCAGTTTAAGCCCTTGCCTGTCAAAACGCCCGAAAATTCTTTCCTTATGCGCTTGTACTGGCCAAACATATAGCCTATTTCCCTGCCGCCAACGCCAATGTCCCCTGCCGGCACGTCAGAATCAGGCCCGATATGCCTGTAGAGCTCCGTCATAAAGCTCTGGCAAAAGCGCATAACTTCGCCGTCGGACTTTCCGTGCGGGTCAAAGTCGGA
>CAZDXD010000109.1:0-4782 GCA_964509415.1 uncultured Treponemataceae bacterium | reverse complement strand
CTTTAAGGCTTTTCTGCGCGGACATTTCAGGAAGGCGGGGCGTTGAGGAGTTCAAGGCCATTCTTGAAAGCGAGCGAGACGCGCAAGAAGGGCAAGGCGGCTTTTGCATAGCGGCGCTTGTGAATAACGCAGGCTTTGGCGCTTACGGTCCCGTTGCAGAAATTGAAGAGGACGTTCAGCTTTCCATGATTGAGCTTAACGCCGTAACGCCCGCCGGGTTTTGCATGGCGGCTCTTCCCTACATGTGCGAGGGGGCTGTGATTATAAACATTGCAAGCATGGCAGCCTTTGCCCCTATGGGAAACTTTGCGGTTTACTCGGCTACAAAAGCGTTCCTATACAGCTTTTCAGCCGGGCTTACAGCTGAACTTTCAGGGAAAGGCATTTCCGTCTGCACGGTCTGCCCCGGCCCTGTCGCTACAAGCTTTGCGGACGCGGCATCTAACGGCGCGCTGACGGAAGTGATAAACGGCGCTGACCCCGCCCGCACGGTAAGGCACGCGCTTAAAGCGGCAAAAAAGGGGAAGTGGCAGGCAATTATGCTGCCTGAATGGAAGCTGGTCGCGTTCTTGAGCCGCTTCGCGCCGAGGCTGGTTGTCGCGCGTGGGGCAATAACCCATAGAAAGCGGCCTAGAAACAAAGAGGAGCCGCAAAAAGACGGCTCCCCGATTTAGCAGGGGCAGGACTTGAACCTGCGACCTCCGGGTTATGAGCCCGACGAGCTGCCAACTGCTCTACCCTGCGCTGAACAGAAGCAAAATATATCGCGCGGCTCTTTTGTTGTCAAGAGGGATTCAGCACTTAGAGTTTAGTTTTCTAGTTTAGGGCAAAGCAAGAAGCAGAGCGGAGACTGCGGCATATTGCTCCCTGCCCTGCTTGCTATGCCCTATACTCTGTTAATTAATAACTCCTAACTACAAACTGAATGCCCTTATTCTTCAGCAGCATCCCCTGCCGGTGGCAGTGGTGAAGGAGGAGGCGGGGCGCTTGCCACTGCCCTATGCTCTTGTAAACGCCGATAAACGCTTGCTTCATTTTTCAGCTGAATGTATACTCCCCAAAACACCTATCCATGACATAAGGGGAAGCCATGAAAATCGAGACACAATGCCTTCACGAAGGATACACGCCGAAAAACGGAGAGCCGGGTGCGCTTCCGATTGTGCAAAGCACGACATACCGCTTTGACTCATCCGAGCATATCGCGCGGCTTTTTGACATGCCGACCGAATACCTTTATTCGCGCTTTGCGAACCCGACTTGCGACGCTGTAGAAAAGAAAATCGCGGCGCTTGAGGGAGGCGTTGGCGCAATGCTCACATCGAGCGGGCAAGCGGCATCTCTCCTTTCTATACTGAACCTTTGCTCCGCAGGCGATAGCTTTGTCGCGATGAATTCCATTTACGGCGGCACGGTAAACTTGTTCGCGGTAACGCTAAAGCGGTTCGGCATTGAGTGCATTTGGATTGACGGCGGCGCGCCCGAAGAAGAAATACTCGCGGCGTTCAAGGAAAACACTAAGGCTGTCTTTTGCGAAACGCTTACCAATCCCTCGCTCAACGTGTGCGACATCGAGAAATTTGCCTCTGCTGCGCACAAGAAGAGCGTTCCGCTCATCATAGACAACACTTTCGCGACCCCTGTCCTTTGCCGGCCGTTTGAGTGGGGCGCAGATATTGTCGTTCATTCTACATCAAAGTACATGGATGGGCACGCGCTTCAAGTTGGCGGCGTTATTGTCGATTCCGGTAAGTTTGACTGGAAAGGAACTTACGAAAAAACGGGCGCGTTTGCCGCCTTTGTCGAGCCCGACGAGAGCTATCACGGCATAAAGTACGTTGAAGCGTTTGGAGCCGCCGCGTTTATCATTAAGGCGCGAATGCAGCTTATGCGCGACTTTGGATGCTACCCTTCGGCGCATTCAGCGTTTTTGCTAAATCTTGGCCTTGAAACCCTACCCTTGCGAATGAAAAAGTACTGCGAAAACGGCTTGCGCGTCGCGGAATGCTTTAGGCAGTCGGGCAAGGTTGCGCAGGTGAGCTATCCCGCGCTTGAAGGCGACAAGTACAAGGCGCTTGCAGACCGCTATCTCCCTGACGGCACGGGCGGCGTTATCAGCGTTTCGCTTAAAGGCGGAAGGGCTGCCGCGATGAAGTTTGCAGATTCCCTCAAGCTCGCTTCCCGCGAGGTTCATGTGGCGGATATCCGCACCTGCGTCTTGCACCCCGCAAGCACGACGCACAGGCAACTTACCGACGCGCAGCTTAAAGACGCAGGGATAGACGCGGCTCAGGTCAGGTTCAGCTGCGGGCTTGAAAGCGCTGATGACATTATCGCCGACATTGAGCAGGCGCTTTCCAAAATTTGAAAAATTCGCCTCTTCAAGGCAGGGTGAAAACTTGCGGTTTTTGCGATGTTTTTTTCGTGAAATCGTGTATAATGTTTCCGGTTGACATTGCGCTAAAAAGCGTACAAAATACGGTGTCTTTTACAAAAACTTGATTTTTGTCGAAGGTCCGGCGGCTTATGGAGTTGCTATGGCTATTGTGGTGATTGGAACAGGAATGCAGGTTCCCAAAAGAAAAGTGAAAAACGAGGATTTGCCTTCATCCCTAGAGACTTCTGACGAATGGATTCGCTCGCATACCGGAATAGGCAGCAGATACATTGCAGGTGAGGATGAGACAACGATTTCGCTGGGCGAAGCCTCTGCAAAAAAGGCGCTTTCTGCTGCCGGAATTGGCGCGGAGCAGCTTGACTTGATTGTTTTTACTTCAATAACGCCGAGCTATTCCTGCTTTCCCTCCGAAGCGTGCCTTCTTCAAGCCGCGCTTGGCGCGGAAAAGGCCATGTGCTTTGACTTGCTTGCCGCCTGCACGGGCTTTGTCTATGCTGCCGACACCGCGGCTGGACTTATGGAGCGGCGCGGCTGGAAATACGGCCTTATATGCAGTACGGAAATTCTTTCGCGGGTGCTGGACTGGACAGACCGTTCTACCTGCGTTCTTTTTGGCGACGGTTCGGGCTCTGTCGTTCTTGAAAACACTGCCGCTACCGGCTCCGATTTTGGCGAGCGCGGGCTTAAAGAAATGTATCATCACTCTGACGGCAAGGGCGCAAGGGCGCTTTATCTTGAGCACGGCAGCACCCTTAAAATGGACGGCAAGGCTGTCTACGATTTCGCCGTGGCGGAGCTTGCCAATATTGTAAGGCGGCTGATGAGTGAAAACTCCCTTGAAATTGACGACATTGACATGATCGTTTGCCATCAGGCTAACGCTAGGATTATCACTGCCGCTGCAAAGCGCCTTTCGTTTCCAATTTCCAAGTTTGTGCTAAATATGGAAGAATTTGGAAACACGTCTTCTGCTTCCATTCCGATAACACTGTCCGTGCTGGAAGAAAGTGGCGAGCTTAAAAAGGGCATGAGGATTATAATAGCGGGCTTTGGCGCGGGGCTTACAGGCGGCGGAGGCATTATTATATGGTAACAAAATACGCATTTCTTTTTCCGGGTCAGGGCTCCCAGTTTCAGGGAATGGGCGTTGACTTGTACGAGGCTTTTTCCGCGTCAAAAAAGTGCATTGACGCGGCATCTGATGTTGCAGGAGAGGATATTCTCGCTCTTTTGCGCGATTCTTCCGCTGAAACTTTGGCGAGGAGCGACAGGTGTCAGCTTTCAATTACTGCCGCCTCTCTTGCAATTGTTTCGGCTCTAAAAGAAAAGGGGATTGAGCCCACCGCATGCGCAGGCTTTAGCCTAGGCGAGTTTCCCGCGTTGTACGCTGCCTCCGTTCTTTCTTTTGAAGATACGATTGCCGTTGTAAAGAAGCGCGGGGAGATTATGCAGCGGGTGTGCGACAGCATTGCGGAACGTTCTGCGGGCCGTGCGCCCGGAATGGCTGCCGTTATCGGTCTTCCACCGGAGAAGGTAATAGAAACCTGCTCAAGGCTTGAAGGCGTTTACGCTGCCAATATGAATAGCGCACGGCAGACTGTTGTTTCTGGAACCGCCGATGGGCTTGACGCGGCAGAGGCGGCATTTAAGGAAGCAGGCGCGCGCCGTGTTGTAAGGCTTGCTGTTGCGGGACCTTACCATTCCCCGCTTATGCAGGAAGCCGCCGATGAGTTTGTCAATGTGCTAGAGCCCATTGCTTTCCGCGACCCTTCAATCGCGCTTTTTTCTAACGTAAGCGGAAAGCGCGTTTCTTCCGGCGCGGAAGCGAAAGCGCTTGCCGTCAAGCATTTGGTGCAAAGCGTCCTGTGGACAAGCGAGGAAAAGGAGCTTGCGGCTTTAATTTCAACGGACACGGACAACGCTTGGCGTATCTTGGAGCCGGGTCCCGGCAAGGTGCTTTCGGGGCTCTGGAAAGAAACCGAGTTTGGCGCGGAAAACCCGTCGGTTCCCTGCTGTTCTTGTGAAAGCATTGCAGAGCTTGTAAAGGCTTAATTAAGTTTGTTGCCGCGCACAATGCTGTTGCGGCTGATTTGGAGGATTTTATGTTATTAAAAGGAAAAAAAGCGCTTATAACCGGCACTACCCGCGGGATTGGCTTGGAAATTGCGCACAGGTTTATTGAAGAAGGCGCGGAAGTTTGGGGGCTTTCCCCTGTGCCTTCTGACACGCGCGAGGGGCTTGAGAGCTTCGCTAAAGAGAAGGGTACGGCCTTTCATGAATTTTGCGCGGATGCCATGGACACAGAGCAGCTTGCTTCCGCTGTCAAGGGAGTTATGGAAGAATCGGGCGGCTTTGACATTCTTGTAAACAACTCAGGCATTGCG
>CAZDXD010000108.1:0-4806 GCA_964509415.1 uncultured Treponemataceae bacterium | reverse complement strand
GTGACCAGTGCTGAGTAGTGCCGAGCGCTTGGCACTGCTTAGCACACAGCACGCAGCACTGGGTATTGGGATTTTTATTTACAGAATTATCTACTAGAGACATTCTTCAATCCGCTACAGAGCCGAACTCTGTTGCAGGCTCTGCCTCAGGCGAGGATTCCGTCTCAGGTTCAGAGGGTGGCGGGGGCATAGTAAAAATCCTTATGGTTTCCCTCCCTGCCCTGTGCCTCAGTTTAATGAAGATCGTGTCTTCATCGGCACTATACCTGTAGCCCGATACATTATAGGTTTCAAAACGCGGGTCGCTTCTGTAGTCCGCGCCGTGTATTTGAATGCCGTAAAAGTCTTGCATTCCGGATACAATCATATAATGCTCCTGTCCCGCAGGGAACTCCGCGCTGATATCGATGACACCTTCCGCGGATAAGGAAAACGAAACATTCGCGGCGCAGGTCCATATAAAATATCCGGGATACACCGCTTCCGCATGCGGATACCAGCTTGTAACCGGCTCGATAAGCGGGTAAATGCCGGCAAGCGGAATGTCTTGAGCTTCACTTGCTTTTGCATCTGCCCGCCCCGCGGGGTCAGGGATAGTGATGACGGCGGGGAGCGAATCGCCGCTTTCCGCCCGCTTCAACACTGTCATGGCGATAAGCCTCGCGGCGGCGGTCCAGTCCGCCTTGCCCGCATTCCGTGAGCCCCAGCGGTAAAGGATTGCGGCTGTTTCAAGCGCGCTTAATGTATCGGCGGCGCCCGCGTTTTCTTCTATATAAAGCGCCGATGGTACGGAAGAAAATGATGGGAAATACCGCAGGCTCTTTCTGATTGTTTCTTCGCATACCGCGATAATCTCGTCGCTAATTTCAGTTGCCGCCTGAGAAAAAAGCCCCCTGTCAAGCGAAAGCTCTAAAATGCCCGCCGCCTGCCTTGTCGTGAGGGTTTCTTGCTGTGTGCATACGGCTGCAATTTCCGCCAGCCTGCGGAAGTCATTGGCGCGGCGGTTTGCGATTAAAAAGGCTGCAAGGCTTTTCTTTTCAAAAACCGCTGCGTCTCCCGCACCAAGGCTTGCAGTGTAAGCCAGCAGCTCCCTTTCGTTTTCCTGCCGCCAGAGCTGCCAAGCGGCCTCTGTTCCGCCAGCATAAACCGCCGTTAAAGAGCGAGCGCCCCCGCCGTTCAGGAAGGACGCGGGCAGAGATGCAACCGCCGCGACGTAATTGCCCCTGCGCCCGCTTTCTGCCAAATATGCCGCCGCGAGCTGTTCCGTCAAAGAGCCTGCTTCCGCCGCCGCTTGATATGCTGAAGATAGCGTTTCCGCAAAGCTCTCAACAGCCAGACTATAGGCTTCTTCTGAAGCTGATAGGTCTTTGCCGATTGTCTCAAGAGAGACATCGCGAAGAACCTCGTATTTTGTGTACGCCACGGAAGGGCTTTGCGAGAAGATTTCAATGCGCGATTCCGCGGGCAGCACGCCGCCAGAAAAGCCACCTTCGAGTGTGGCTCCTCCAAGCGCATAAATCTTGCCTTCACTGCAAACCATAAGCGCGCCGCCAACGCTTTCTAGGGAAGCGCTGCCGTCAAGCCTATAGCCAAGCCGTAAAAGGGAGATGCCTTCAGGCATTTCAGCGCGAATCACCGCGCCGCCTTGCCTTTCCTCTTCGGTGTTTGTCTCAGCAGGAAAAAATGATAGCGTGACCCCTCGGTCAAATTCGATGGAAAATGCGCCATCGCCTTTGTTGAAGGAGCGCATTTCAAGGGCGATTTCTTCGCCTGTGTCCAGCACGGCGGCGAGGGGCGTTTTTTTGTCTATGAAAAAAGCAATCCCGTCTGCCGATACAAGAAGGGGCGGGTCGGGCATTGCTGTGCCGTCTTGCGCTGATCTTTCAAAGCCGTTGATTTTAAGCGTTCCGATGGATAGAATAAACCCGTTGTCATTGGAAAATTGAAGGAAAAGAATGCCCAAAAGAGCCAGTATGTACACTGCCAACGTGATTGCAGCGCGCCTTAAAACATTGACTGCCATTCCCTTCAGTGTAACTGAAACCGGAGGCTTAAATCAAGGTTTTAACATTGCGGAGACTTTTAGACGATGAACAAACTTAGAACTTCGGTTTTTTCCTTATTTGCGCTTTTCTGCATAAGCGCAGTCTTGTTGCTTTTTTCGTGCGCGTCAGCCCCTGAAGCAGAGCCCGTTGTGCAGGAGGATACCATAACGGAGAAAGAAAAGGCGATTGAAGAGCCCATAGAAGAAGGCTTTAGCGCGTATGCCTTTGCGCAAAGGCTTTTGGAATTGCTTGATGCAGGCGATTTTGCAGGCGCCCTTGCCTGCTTTGACGAGCTCGATGAGCCTGAGGCTTCTTCACCAGATCTTCTCAAGCTGAAACTTTCTATTCTTATTTCTTCCGGCGACAGGAAAGCCGCCGCGGCGCTTGCCGATTCCCTTGAAGCTGAATTGGGCGAGGATACGGATGTGCTTTATGCCCGCGCGGTTATCGCGCTTGCGGAAAACAGGACGATTGACAGGAACAGGTATTTAAAGCAAATCGTTGAAATTGACCCCGGAAACGCGGAGGCGCTGCTTGCGCTTGGCGATGATTCGCTTGGCAAAAGGGCGTATGGGGATGCTGTAAAGTGGTTCGCGCAGGCGCTAGCCGCCGATGGCGCAAACGCCGATGCGCACCGCGGGCTTGTGCATTCGTATTATCTTCAAGGGAGGATGAATGATGCGAGGCAAGCTGTCGATAGGGCGCTCGCCCTGCACCCTGACGATGCCGCGCTTTTGGCCGAAAGCGCCCTTATTCACGCTGAAGAAAAAAATCTGCCTGCCGCGCTAAATGACCTGCGCCGCGCCGTTTCCCTTGACCCGGAAGTGTCTTCTTACTGGAGCAGCTACGGCGCCTTGCTTGTGCGCGCCTCAAAGCTCACCGATGCCCGCGAAGCCCTGTCGGAGGCTATCCGCCTTGACCCCGACAGTGTCTTTCCGTACCTCTATCGCTGCGGCGTGAATGACACGCTTGGGTTTACGGAGGATGCTATCGCCGATTACCGCTTTGTGTGCAGGAACTACCCGCAGTATTATTACGCGGCGGAAGGGCTGGGCGTGCTCTTGTGGCTTAGGGGCGACTATGAAGGCGCGAAAAACGCTTTCGCGCAGGCATTCAAGTATGATGAGGACAATCTCTCTTACGCGCTCATGTTCACGCTCTGTTGCTACAAGCTGGGGCAGAAAGATGAGGCAAAACGCTTTATAGGAAGGTTCATGAACACGTTGGAAGACCGCTCGTCAGCGGAGTATTTTCTTTGCCGCCTCTTTTTTGACTTGTCAGGGGATGCCGATGTTGTAAGGAGAATTTCAAGCCTGAAAAACGCGGCGCAGAGGTCAAAGCTAATGTTCTATGTAGCGGCATATTATGAGCTTTTCCAGAGCGACTCCCTTGCCGCCAAGTTTTATTCAGATATAGCAAGCGGAGACGCGCCGACTTTTTTTGAGCACAGGCTTGCCTCTGCCGCGGCGGAAAAGGCTGCAGTGCAGGCAGAAATTTCAAGGTCTTCCGAAGGCGAGCGATGACGGAAGAAGGGCAAGGCTTCGGCGCGGGCGGCGGAAAGGAAGGCGAGACCGAAGCCTCTTTAATGCGGCGAATTTCCGCAGGCGACCGCGAGATTGTGCTTGCGGGCACGGCGCACATATCGCAGGCAAGCGCCGATGAGATTTCAGCTCTTATTTTAGCCGAAAAGCCGGACAAAGTTTGCATTGAGCTTGACGATGACCGCCTCCGTTCCATTCAAAACGAAAAAGCGTGGCAAGAGCTAGACATTGTCAAAGTGCTTAAAGAGGGCAAGGGCTTTATGTTGCTTGCGAATCTCGCGCTCTCTTCGTTCCAAAAGCGCATGGGCGAGGACGTAGGCACAAAACCCGGCGCAGAGATGAAAAGCGCCCTTGATGCCGCCTCTTCCACCGGAATCCCCTGCGTCATGGTTGACAGGCCAATACAGGTTACATTCGCGCGCGCATGGGCCAAGAATAAGTTTATGGGCAAGGTGAAGCTCCTCTCCGCCCTTCTTTCTGGGGTTTTCAGCCGCGAGGAGATAACTAAAGAGGAAGTTGAAAGCCTTAAAAGCCGCAGCGTAATGGACAGCATGATGGAAGAGTTTTCAGAATATCTCCCTGCCGTCAAGGAGGTTTTGATTGACGAGCGGGACAGATACCTTGCCTCTAAGATTTGGGAAGCGGGCGGCGAAAAGACTGTTGCCGTGCTTGGCGCGGGGCATCTTATCGGCACCGAAAGCTGGATAAAGAAAATAGCGGCGGGAGAGGCCTCTTGCGATGTTTCTGACATAGCCGCTGTGCCGCCTAAAAAAGCTTCTTCAAAATTTGCGGGGGCGATAATTCCGCTTCTTATTGTTCTTCTTCTGGTTGCGGGCTTCTTTACCGGCGGAGCGGGTACATCCCTTACAATGCTTGTACGCTGGCTTTTGTGGAACGGCTCGCTTGCAGCCGCGGGGAGCCTTGCCTCCCTCGCACACCCGCTTACGATACTCGTTTCTTTTGTCGGCGCGCCTATTGCGACGCTCAACCCCTTTATTGGCGTGGGGCTTTTTGCCGGCCTTTGCGAAGCGTGGGTGCGAAAGCCGCGCGTAAAGGACATGGAAAGCCTTGCCACCGATGTAACTAAGTTTTCAGGCTTTTACAAAAACCGCATTGCCCGCGCATTGCTCGTCTTTTTTCTTTCGAGCCTTGGCGGGGCTATTGGCAACATCATTGCTGTCCCCGCGCTGATTACCGAGCTGGTGTAATACCAATACGAT
>CAZDXD010000107.1:0-4896 GCA_964509415.1 uncultured Treponemataceae bacterium | reverse complement strand
CAATTAGGCTTTACGGCAATAAAGCCCTTGTCCCAGCCGCGCCGCTTTTGCTGTACCGGGATAATGTCAGTGTGGTCGGGGTTGATTTCCGGTATAAGCACGGGCACGTCATCTGCCCAGCGGTTCGCGCTTGCGTTAGAAACGACAGGAATGCCTGCCGCCGCGTACTCTTCTTCAAGCGCGCGGGTTTCATCCTTGCCCATTTCTAGCGCGCTAAACACAAAGGCGCACTCGTTATGAGCCTCCTTGCAGATGTTTGCGTCGTGCACCATAAGGGGCGCAACGCCTTGAGGAATATCCGCGCCTATTAGCCAACGATTTGCGACAGCCTCGCTGTAAGGTTTGCCAGCAGAGCGCGGGGAGGCGGCCACATACGACACCTCAAACCACGGGTGATTTTCAAGGCAGGCGATGTATCTCTGCCCGACCATTCCGGTTGCTCCCAGAACGCCGACTTTGATTTTTCCGGACATGATTTTTCCTTAATTTTTAAGTTGAAAACAAGCGTTAAAGCGCCTGAGCTTAAAGCAAGCCGCATTCCCGCATGGCGTTTTCAATTACAGCTTTAGCCTTGTCGTTTACCTCTGCCAGAGGAAGGCGAAGCCGTCCTGAAATAAGCCCCTTTAGCTTCATGGCGTATTTTATGGAAGCGGGGTTGCCGTCGACAAAGATTGCGCGGAACATCGGGCAAAGCGAATAGTGAAGGTCAAGCGCCTTTTCTTTTTCGTTATTCAAAAGGGCATTCACAAGCGCCGACACCTTGTCTGGCATAAGGTTGGAAAGAACGGAAATAACGCCGTCGCCGCCCGAAGCCATCAGGGGATAGGTAAAGATGTCGTCCCCGCTCAAGACGGAAAAGTCATCCTTTTTGCGCGCAATCATTTCAATTACTTCCATCATCTGCGTCATGCTGCCGGAAGCCTCTTTAACGCCCGCGATATTTGGAAGAGCCGCAATGCGCATCATAAGCTCCGTGCTGATGTTCCTCCCCGTGCGCCCCTCTATATTGTAGACAATAATCGGAATGCCGCAGCGAGAGACCGCCTCAAAGTGGCGGAAAATCCCTTCGTTAGAGGGCTTGTTGTAATATGGCGTTACAACAAGCGCATAGTCCGCGCCAGCCTCCTTCGCGCGGGTAACGTAGGTTACCGCATCGCGCGTGTTGTTGCTGCTCGCGCCGATAATTACGGGGATTTTTCTATTTAGCTTTTTTTCATAGGCTCTCACTTCTTCCATGAGAATCGAAATCATTCTCACTTCTTCTTCGTTTTCATCGAGCGTAGGCGTTTCGCCTGTCGTGCCGAGCGGAACGAGCCCCGTTATGCCCCCGTCAAGCTGAAAGCGGATAAGGCTGCGCCAGCCTTCATAGTCAATGGAGCCGTCATTGTTCATTGGCGTAACAAGGGCGGTAAAAGAGCCGCGAAGTTTTTCCATACTTTTAACTCCTGCTTTCAAGTATACCCTACATGCGGATATCCTGCAAGAGTTATCGGAACTCGATGTTATTGCCACATTTACAAGAGAGAGCATAGGGCAGCGGCAAGCGCGTGCCGCAAGCCGCCACGCAGAGCGTGTCGGCTTGCGGGGCGTGATTTGCGATAGGACTGTCGACTGCTGACGTTTCATAAATAGCGTACTGACATTCTGTAAATAGCGTACTGACATTCTGTCAGCTTACGCCTGACGTTTTGTAAATAAGAATCATTCTCTTGTTTGTGCGTATATGCCTCCATGATATGCCCCCAACGGACGTATGATAGATATCAAGCTCAGCAACCCTCCCCAGCAAGCCGACAACTGGAAGGTTTGCTGAGCTTGGTCGCTATCGCGCTGTCGGCTCGCTGGGCATACGGGCGTATGACTGTTGCAAAAGTCGCCGAATTGCTGCTTGAAAGCCTGTCGCCCCGCCAATACAATAGAAAAAAAGGGAGGAACACATGAAAAAGGGCTTTTCAAAATTCACGGCGGCGGTTTCGGTCTTTCTCTTTCTTGCGGCTGCCGCGGCTTTCGCGAGGGGAAAGGCAGACCTTCCCCTGAGCGGCAAGGTTGTTATTCTTCATTCTAACGATGTGCACGGCGCGATTGAAAGCTACGCTTGCATTGCCCAGCTAAAAAATGACTATGAGGCGCAAGGGGCAGCCGTCATCTTGGCCGACGCGGGCGACTTTATGCAGGGTACGCCATACGTCAGCACGTCAAAGGGGGCGGATGCTGTTACAATGATGAACGCCGCGGGCTACGATGTGGCAGCTCTTGGCAACCACGAGTTTGATTATGGTCGTGAGCGCCAGCGGGAGGCGCTTGCAAAGGCTCGCTTTTCTGTCCTCTGCGCTGATGTCTTTGACGAGGATGGTCGCGCCCTCTATCCCGCCACAAAGGTGGTAAAGGCGGGCGGCGTTAAAGTAGGCTTTGTTGGCATTACAACGCCGTATAGCAAGACTAGCGTTAATCCTTCCCTTATATGGGGCTTGAGCTTTGCAGAAGGCGATGAGTTTTATGCGCTTGTGCAGGCAAACATTGACGCGCTTAAAAGCGATGGCGCGGACGTTGTGATTGCCCTTGCGCACTTAGGCGTAGCCTCGCAGTCAGTGCTTTACACGTCAACGAACCTCTACGCGGCAACAAGCGGTCTTGACTTTATAATTGACGGGCACTCGCACACCGTGATGACTGCGGGTGAGAATGGCGAGCCTATCCAGTCGACGGGGACGGAGTTTGCGTACATTGGTGTTGTCGTGATTGACAGCGCTTCAAAGAGAATAGAAGAGAATTACCTTCTTCCTGTAACTAGCGCGAACGAAGACGGAAGTCTCGTTAAAAATATCGAAAGCGACCCCAAAGTCGCTGCCGCCGCGCAAAAGATTATAGACCGTGTTGACGGCGAATACAACGTTGTCTTTGCCGAGACGCTTGTTGACCTTAACGGCGATCGGGCGCCGGGCAATCGCACGGAAGAGACAAACTTGGGTTCCTTTATTGCGGACGCTATGCTCTGGTCCGTGCTTCAGGTTGAAGGTAGCCTTGAAGTTGAAAGCGATTATGCAGTCAGCATGACAAACGGCGGCGGCATAAGGGCGTCAATCCCTGCGGGGGAGATAACGCGCAAGGACATAAGCGCGGTACTCCCCTTTGGCAATACAATCAACGTTATCTATGTTACAGGCGCCGAGATCCTCGAAGCGCTTGAAGCGTCGACCTACTGCACGCCCGACGCGTTAGGCAGTTTTCCGCAGGTTTCGGGCATTGAGTTCACAATAGACACATCAAAGGAATACGATAGCCGCGATACTCCCTATCCCGCGTCCACATACTACGGACCTGCCTCGATTAACAGGATTACAATCGACAGCGTAAACGGCAAGCCCTTTGACCCGGACGCGCTCTATGCGGTTATCACAAACGAGTTTATGGCGGCAGGCGGTGGCACATACTATGCTTTCGCGGCGGCAGAAAGGCAGTTTGACACAGGCATAGCCGATGCCGAAGCCGTAATGTCGTACATCACTGACTTTCTTGGCGGGGTTATCGGCGCCGAGTACGCCGAACCCTTCGGGCGCATTCATGTAATGCGAAATTCCAACTGATAGCTCTTGCTTTTCAGGCGCGAAAAGACTAGAATGCCTTATCTTTAATTTTAACGCAATTCCGTTGGTCAAGGGCTTAAAGGCTCTAAGGGCGCGGAGTTTGAAGGATGGCAGATTATGACAAATCCTCTTTTAATTCGCAGCGTCAAGGGACGCACGATTATCGATTCACGCGGAAATCCCACGGTAGAAGCAGAAGTTACGCTTGAGGACGGCACCCGCGCTCTTGGGGTAGCCCCTAGCGGCGCGTCTACGGGCGAGTTTGAAGCTCTTGAGCTGCGCGATGGCGACAAAAAGCGCTACGGCGGCAAGGGCGTTTCAAAGGCTGTTGATAACGTAAACGGCGCCATCAGCAAGGCCATTTGCGGCATGGATGCCTCCGACACCTATGCCGTTGACCGCGCGATGATAGAAGCTGACGGCAGCAAGGACAAGTCCAAGCTGGGCGCTAACGCGATTCTCGCTGTGTCCATTGCAGCGGCGCGGGCGGCGGCAACATCGCTTCATATTCCGCTCTACCGCTTCTTGGGTGGCGTGAACGCCAATCGCCTTCCCGTTCCAATGATGAACATCCTTAACGGCGGGGCGCACGCGGCAAACACTGTTGACGTGCAGGAGTTTATGATTATGCCCGCAGGAGCTCCTAGCTTCTCCGAAGCTCTGCGCTGGTGCACGGAGGTTTTCCATGCGCTTGCGGCGCTGCTAAAGAGCAAGGGGCTTGCAACTTCTGTAGGCGATGAAGGCGGCTTTGCTCCCAATCTTGCAAGCGATGATGAGACAATCGAGTACATCTTGCAGGCGGTATCCAACGCGGGCTATGAGCCCGGCAAGGACTTTGTGCTTGCGATGGACGCGGCTTCAAGCGAGTGGAAAGGAAGCAAGAAGGGCGAGTATGTCCTTCCCAAGTGCGGCAAACACTTTACTTCCGCAGAGCTTGTAGAGCACTGGAAGGCTCTTTGCGACAAGTATCCTATCTATTCCATAGAAGACGGCCTTGACGAGGAGGACTGGGAAGGCTGGAAGCTCCTCACAGCCGAGCTAGGCGGGCGCGTGCAGCTTGTAGGCGATGACTTATTCGTAACCAACACCGAAAGGCTCAAGAAAGGCATAGACAGCGGTTGCGGCAACTCTATTTTGATTAAGCTCAATCAGATTGGCTCTGTCTCCGAGACGCTTGAGGCGATTAAAATGGCAAGTGCGGCGAATTACACCGCGATCACATCACACCGCTCCGGCGAAACCGAAGACACGACAATAGCTGACCTTGCGGTAGCGCTCAACACATGCCAGATCAAGACTGGCGCGCCTAGCC
>CAZDXD010000106.1:0-4896 GCA_964509415.1 uncultured Treponemataceae bacterium | reverse complement strand
TTGTAAAGGCCTCGTGCCCCGGCGTGTCAAGGAAGGTAATGCGGCCCTTGGGAGTGTCTACAGTGTAGGCCCCGATGTGCTGGGTAATGCCGCCAAACTCGCCTTCGGCTACGTGCGTGCTGCGGATGGCGTCGAGCGTCTTTGTCTTTCCGTGATCGACGTGCCCCATGATGGTGACGACGGGCGGGCGGGCTTTGAGCTCGGCGTTCTCGTCGCTTTCCCTCTCGATGACTGTCTCGTCGTAAAGGCTTACAATGTGCACCTCGCAGCCGTACTCCGAAGCGAGGATTGCCGCCGTGTCCGCGTCAATCGACTGGTTGAGCGTTACCATCATGCCCATTTCCATGAGCTTGGCGATAAGCTCCGACGCCTTGAGGTTCATCTTGCGGGCAAGCTCCGACACCGAAACCGACTCCATAATTTCGATCTCTTTGGGGATGGCGTTAATCTTGTCCTGCTGCTTCTTTTTTTGCTGAAGGAGCTTCTCCTCAAAGTCATCTTCCCTTTCGCGGCGGCCGTAAACCTTCTTGCCCTTAAAGCCCTTCTTGCCAACTTGAGAGCGGGCAGCAGCCGGAGCCGGCGCGGGAGCGCCTCCGCCAAAACCGCCTGCAGGGCGCTGTCCTGCAAAGCCGCCCGGCCTCTGAGCGCCATAACCCGCGGGTCGCTGCCCGCCCTGCCGCCTTTCGCCTGCCTGCCCTGACGAGCGGACGCCTCCCTGCCTTTGACCGTCGCGAGCGTTTTCCCTCGCCTGTGTACCTGAGAAATTACCGCGGTTTCTGTCGTATGAGCCTGAGCCTTGCGAATAACGGTTACCACCGTACCCACCGTGATGCTGAGCGCGGTCTTTCGGTCGGTCTGCAAGATTCCCCGCCTTAATGTTAGGCCTTTTTTGGTTGAGCATATCGATTGTGCTCTGGTCAAGATTTGCATCCCGCGCCGACTGCGAGCCGCTAGATTGCACCATCGCATCCTGCACTGCCTGCGGGGGTTCTTGCTTTTTAGCTTGCGCCTCTCTTTCTGAAGACGGCTTGTCTGGCTTCTCGCGCTTTTCGCCCCCGCCTGCAGAAGAAGGATGCTTCTTTTTTACAACAACAACCTTCTTCTTTGGAGGCTGACCGGGATTCTGCCCCGAAGTCGCGGCGCCGTCATGCCCGCTGTCGCGGGAAACGCGTTCTGGCGGTGTTTCCGAATTGGAAGCCGGGCTTTCCCTTTTAGGCTTCTTGTTCAGAATAACTTTCGGCTTTTGTGTGGTCTGGGAATCTTCTGGCATATAACTCCTATTCTCCGTCCTCATCGTCCTCGTATTCGAAGCTAAGTTCAACTCCGCAGTTTGGACAGCTTGTCATGTCAATGGTAATTCTAGCGCCGCACTCAGGGCATTCAAACTCCTCTTCCTCATCAGGAGGAGTCTCAAGTCTCTTTTTTACGCCGCCAAGCGCATCTTCGAGAATCGACTTAAACTCGTCTGTCATGCCCTCAATCGCAAAAAGCTCATCCCTGTCCATTGCGCGGGCCGCCTCAAGGCTTTCAATGCCCGCCATGCGCAAAAGCGCAGCGATCTCTTCGGGTAGCTCGTTAAAACTGGCGGCTTCTTCTGCCTCTTCCATATCGCTAGAGAAAAGGTTGTCAATGGCCCTTCTTGATTCAGTAGAAACGTCCGCCCCTGCAAAATCTTCCCTTGTCTTTACATCGATGTTCCAGTCAACGAGCCTGTTTGCAAGGCGCACGTTGCGCCCCTTCTCGCCAACCGCAAGCGAAAACTGCCGCTCCGAAACAATCGCGCAGGCAGAGCGCCTTATCGTATCTGTTATGACCACGTCCTCAACTTCCGCAGGAGAAAGCGCGTTTTTGATAAACTCGCGCGGGTCGTCATCATAGCGGACAATATCGATTTTTTCACCCGAGAACTCCTCCTTTACATTCTGAATGCGCGCGCCCTTGGGTCCTATGCACGCGCCAACGGGGTCAACGTCCTCCCTGCGCGAAAAAACCGCAACCTTTGTGCGGTAGCCCGCCTCGCGCACAATCTTGTATATTTCTACCGTCTTGTCGTACACCTCAGGGATTTCAAGCTCAAGTATCTCTTGCACAAGCTCTTTGGCAGTCCTTGAAAGCAAAATCCTAAGCCCCGAAGCCGTTTTTTCCACTTCCTGAACATACACCTTAATCTTCTCTTTTTCGTCAACCGAATAAGTCTCGTTCGGCGACTGGTATTTTTTAGGAAGAATGCCTTCGATGTCCTTGCCCAAGTCGACAAAAATGTTGTCCCCGCGCCTTCTTTGGCAATAGCCTATGACAACGCCGCCTTCCTTTTCCTTAAAATCGGCATAAAGGGAATCTTTTTGAATGTCGCGCGCGGACTGGCGGGCGGTTTGCTTGCCCGACTGCACGGAAACCCTGTCAAAGTCTTTGGGGTCAAGCTCAATCAAAAGCTCGTCCTCCTCCTCGCATTCGGGGTCAAGCTCAAGGGCCTCGCTAAGCTCAATCTCTGTCAAGGGGTCATACACGCCGTCCACTACAATTTTGCGCGAAAAGATTGAAACCTCCGTGTGGTCATCAGAGAACTTTACAACGGCATTGTCGCTCCTGCCAAACTTGCGCTTGTACGCCGCCTTTAACGTCTCTTCTATCATCTTTAGGACGCTATCCTCGCTAATTCCCTTTTGCTGCACAAACTCGCTTAAAGCCTCTGCTATATTTGATGACATTCGCAAACCTCACGCTTCAATTAGTCTTTTTTTCAAAGGCCTCATCCCAAAAGCTTGGCCTTTGAAATTTCGCTATACGGAAACTCCTTTTGCCCGTCCTTTCCGTCGAGGATTACCGCCTCGTCTGTGGAAGAAACAATGCGCCCCTCAACCCAGTCGGCAGACGGAATATGCCAAACGCGCGCCGCGCGCCCCTCAAAGCAGCCAAACTCGCCCGCGTGCTTTAACGTCCTTGTGATGCCCGGCGATGACACCTGCATTTGCAAGTCCCGCGCGCCCAAAAGCGCTTCAAGGCGCGCCTGCAGCACCTGATGCACGGCGGCGCAGTCCTCAATGCCCACGTCTCCTTGCCCGGCAATCACCGCCGCGACCTGCGCACCGCCCCTTTGCCGCATAATGTTAAGCTCGATGAGCGAGAAGCCCATCGCGCTGGCCACCTTTGCGCACTCGTCAAAATAAGGCTGCCGCCGCAAATCGACATATTCCACTTGCCGAAAATCCCTCTAAAGGAAAAAGAGCGTATATAAAAAAAGAGCCGCTGCTTGGACGACTCTTCAACACTCATGAGCTCGCTTTTCCGCTGATTATGCTATATAAAAGGAAAGAAAATGTCAATAAGCTCAGCAATCCAGCTTACAGCCGACAGCTCACAGCAGACAGCATCTTGGCGATCTCTTTTTGCAACAAGCGGTCGCCACTGCATGGTGAGCTATGCAATAGCGATCTTTAGAGGCACAATAGAGCGCCTAGAGGCTGTCAGCCGTTAGCTGTTGGCTGTCCGCTTATACCTCCCCATCAGCTCCCCTGCGCATTCCGCCTCGCTTATCTTTACATCGAAGCCGCAAGCCTGCAGAACCTGAGCGCGATACTATGGCTATCCCGCTAAAGCCTAACGCCAACGCCCACAGTAGGGATAAAGTTTACGGCTCGGTTAATGTCGCTATAGGATGATGCAAATCCGTTATAATAAAGTTCAGTGCCCCAAAAGTCGTAGCTTAAATCTATTGCCGCGCGCGCAAACACAAGGCGAGTTACGTTAAACATGAACTCGGCATTTATTCCTAATCCAATAGCATACTGATAAGCCGAAGCGCGACCAGTTTCAGCAAAAAGCATATAATAGTGAAGGCCGGGCGCAAGCGCGAAGAGAATGCGCGGCGTTCTCATCAAGGCAAAGGATGGCCCTACAAGGACAGAAAGCCCCCAGTCGCTGTCATAGTAATCTTGCATGTTGTAGTTTTCAGTGTAACTGAAGCCGCCTAAGCTAGCTGTAGCTTTCATGGTTTGCGGAAAATAGAAGTCGGCAGAAACGTGAACGCCCACAAGCCGAGTAAAAAAGGCGGTTGCGTCAATGCCCACCCCTACGCATACGGTCTGCATGTCTATGTCGATATTGCTATAGCTCTGGTTTTGCCATTGAATGGGCACGGCAAAGCTAACCGAAATGTACGAGACCGCGTCCCTTCCGCCGCCTCCACGCGATGGCGGCGGGCCGTATTGCGCAAACGCGAGCGACGCAAAGACGGCAAAAACCAAAACAGCGCACAGCTTCTTTTTCATAAGTCGATTGTTCCTCCACAAGAGTTTTATACGTTGTATATAACGATTATAGCGCATAGTGGCAGGGTTTTCCAGCTGCCAGCAACCCAGCTTGCAGCGGACAGCTCACAGCAGACAGCATCTTGGCGATCTCTTTTTGCAACAAGCGGTCGCCACTGCATAGCTCGCCCTGCGCAAGGCGTCCACCCTTGCCTCGATAGTGCGACAAGAGGCTGTCGTCTGCCGTCTGTTAAGCGTAGCTCGCCGTAGGCTACTGTCAACTAATTTTTTGAATAGCGGCAGCCGCTCTTTAGCCTGCCGCAGACCGCTAAAAAGGCTTGCGGCTTCACCGCAATTCCCTCATTCTTCTTCCATATTATATAGAAGAAAAAATGATTGTCGCGCTGTCCTTCGCCTATTCAATGTCGGAATGCAGCGCTTGCCTTCCTATGGAGAATATCTGCCGCAGGCTTGCCTAAAGTCTAAAGTCTAAAGTCTAAGCTCTAAGCTCTGAAGCTTGTAACCCACCAATAGTTAATCATTCAAGACCTCTATGCTGCAGGGAACGGACGGGTAGCCGATTCCCTCAAACGTTTTAAGCGCCGCTTCAAAGATGATTTTAGCCCCCCGCACGGGAACGGCCATGCCT
>CAZDXD010000105.1:0-4944 GCA_964509415.1 uncultured Treponemataceae bacterium | reverse complement strand
TCACACAAAGCCGTCGTAAATCATGAGGCTTTCGCCGTCAAGCGTAACGGCAAGCCCCGCTTCAAGAGAGGAAAAAACGCCGGGCGAGTTTACAAGCCAGACAAGGTCAGGGTTTACAATCCGCAGAAGGGATTCCGGTATTGTGCAGTCGTTTTCTACTGCAACGCCGTTTACCACTCGCAAAAGCGGTATAAAGTCTTCGGTAAGGCTTTTGCACACAAGAATAACATCGCTTTTGCGCAATTTGAACGCACCTATTTCGTCGGGGTTTTCTACAAACACAACCTCGCCGCGCGCTTTTGTTTCTTTGGAATATCCACCAGTCACCGCCTTTGCCAAAACATTGCCTACAAGCATGACGCGGATTGTGTTAAGTATAATCGGATTTGAAAGCGGAATACCCGCAGCAATAACAACCCTGTCCGACATATTTATCGCGCCCGCGTCAAGCGCTGTTTTAACGGCGTTTCTTACCATTTCGTCTGATCTTCCAGCCAGCCTGGAAAGAAGCGGTGTTACTCCCCAGTGCAAAAGAAGCTGCCGCGCGGCTACGGGGTCAGGCGTTACAGCTATTATGGACTGTTCGGGGCGATATTTGCTTATCATCTGCGCCGTGTGCCCTGAGCGCGTAGGCGTTATAATTGCCATGGCACGCGCGTCGCTTGCCGTGGTGTAGGCGTTTCGTGCCATAAACTGCCCTATATCGCCTTCCGGCTCTGTCCAAGAAAGCGCGTCTGCTTTCATTTTGTGGCAAAAGTCAGGGGAGTCCTCCACAGTCATTGCGATGCGTGCCATCATTTCAACAGCTTCTACAGGCCACGCGCCGTTCGCGGTTTCCCCTGAAAGCATAACGGCATCCGTACCGTCAAAAATTGCGTTTGCAACGTCCGTGAGTTCGGCGCGGGTAGGGCGCGGGTTTACAATCATGGAGTCAAGCATTTGCGTTGCAGTGATAACAAACTTTCCCGTAGCACGGCACACGGAGATAATGCGCTTCTGCGCCAGCGGAATCTGCTCCGTTGGCATTTGCACGCCAAGGTCGCCGCGCGCAACCATTACGCCATCGGCGGCTTCCGCTATTTCTTCTATATTGCTGACGCCTTCTTCATTTTCTATCTTTGCGATAACCTTTGCACGGCTTCCAATGGAATTGAGAAAGGCGCGGACTTCGCGGACTTCGGAAGCGAAGCTTACAAAACTTGCAGCGACAAAATCCACTTCTTGCGCGGCGCCAAACTCAAGGTCTTTTTTGTCCTGCTCGCCCAAGATAGGAAGCCCGGCGTGAAGCCCTGAAAGATTGACGTTCTTGCGGCTTCCTATTTCGGCTGTGTTTTTCGAGCGACAGAGAACCGCGCCTTTCTCCGGCAGCACGGAGACAACTTCAAGCTCAAGAAGCCCGTCCGCGATAAGTATTTTAAGGCCAGGAAATGCTTTTTCAGGCAACTCTTTCCATGTAATGGAAAGCTCCGCAGGAGAACCGTCCGCGGCAGGGCGCGTTTCACGGCCGTCTACAGTTACAATCACCTCATCGCCCGCGCTAAAGGGAACCACGCCGTTAGCCGCCCCCGTGCGGATTTCGGGTCCCTTTGTGTCAAGCAGAAGAGCCACGTGCCTGCCCAGTTTTTGGGCGCAGCGGCGCACCCGTTCCATTCTTTCAAGGTGCTCCTCGTGGGAGCCGTGCGAAAAATTAAAGCGAGCGACGTTCATTCCTGCAAGAATGAGCTTTTCCGCAATTTCATCTGTGGCTATTGCGGGCCCCATAGAACAGATAATCTTGGTTTTTCTCGAAAACATTGTTTAATCTTAGCGCATAACACGAATCTGTCAAGTGAACGCGGATGCGCAGGGGTTATGGCTGGCAAGGAAAATGTTTGAATTAACCGCTGCCTTTTAGACTGTCAGCCGTGAGTTCTCAGCTTAAACTCCAAAGGTCCTTATAATGCTTTCCGCGATTGCCTTTTTGCGCAGGCAGCGGTCCATCGCTTCCTTTTCTATATAGCGGTGCGCTTCGGGCTCGCTCATGCTGCGCTTTTGCATGAGCAAGAACTTCGCCCTATTTACAAGGCGGATTTCTTCCATCTTTTCTTCAAGACGCACGGTTTTTTCCGCAAGCGCCTTTATTTTGCTTTGCACAGCGCAGGCGGTTTTCATCATCATATAGAACAAAAACTTGTCTGGCGGCTTTGCGAGCGAAATAATTCCGTATTCTTCAACTTCCGCAGAAGTTTCATCAAAAAGAGCGGAAGAAACAAGCAAAATCACCGTGCTTGGAAGCTGGGCAAAATCAATCGCGGCATTCATTTCAGTGCCGCTCCCCGCGTCAACAATGATAATGTCGAGCGGCATGTCCGCTGTAATGCGGCGGGCTTCCTGTGCGTCTTCAAGAAAAACAACGGGAGAGAAAACATCGGGCGGAAGCATTTCCGCAATCATTTTGGAAAGTTTTTTTTCCGCTGTTATGACTAAAAGCGAATAAACGGGCGGGCTCTTTGCCGCGATTTTCTTAATTGATGCCATCTATCGTCCGTCGCGTCTGCAAAACTTAATGGCGGCATTCCCGCGCCGCTTCCTGTTGCTTGTATGCCTTTATAAAAGATTCAGGGATAACGGACTTTACAAAATCGCTTTCAGATGCAAGCGCAAAGGCTTCTTCAAAAGAAAGCGGAATTGTGCGGAGGTTTTCCTCCCCGCCGCTTTCAGGCGGGAGCGTGCCGTCTTTAATGCCCTCAAGAGCCGCTTCAATTAAAAGCGCGAACGCTGTGTACGGGTTTGCCTGCGGGTCGGGGGAGCGCAGCTCGGCGCGGTGGACACTCGCGTTTGTTTCAGGGATGCGGACAAGAGCGTTTCTGTTCCCCGTCCCCCAGTTTATGTATTTTGGTGCCTTATGTCCGCCTAGACGCTTGTATGAATCGGGAGTAGGGTTAAGAAATAGAGTAATTTCTCTTATTCTGCGCAGTATTCCCGCTGTTATATGGGGAAGAAGTATATCATTTGTAGCGGAGCCTTTTTTTGCAGCGGAAATGTTGATATGAAAGCCGCTTCCGCTCTCCCCTTCAAGCGGCTTTGGCGAAAAGTCAGCCCACACGCCATTCGCTGACGCGACAGAGCGCACAGCCCACTTGAACGCGGCACAGTTGTCCGCGGCGGTGAGCGCGTCGCTGTAGCGAAAGTCAATCTCGTTCTGTCCCGGTCCTTCCTCGTGGTGCGAGGCTTCGGGCGTTATTCCCATGTCGCTTAAAGTAAAGCAGATGTTCCTGCGGATATTCTCGCCCCTGTCTTCAGGCGCTATGTCCATGTACCCCGCGCGGTCAAGCGGCTCATGCGTGGGATTTCCGCTTTCGTCGAGCTTGAAAAGATAAAACTCAATTTCTGTTCCGAAGCTGATTTCATATCCTGAGTCCGCGGCCCGCTGCACGGCTTTTTTAAGGATATGACGGCAATCTTTTTCGTATGGCTTACCGCCCGCGTGCCGAATGTCGCAGTACATTCTTACAACGCGCCCGTTCGATGGCCGCCAAGGCAATACCGCGATTGTAGAAGGGTCAGGGTGAAGGAACATGTCCGATTTTTCAGGCGGCTCAAATCCGCGCACCGCGCTCGCATCAAACGAGATGCCGCTTTCAAACGCCTCAAGGAGGTTTTCAGGCATAATTGACACGTTCTTCTGCACACCAAGCGCGTCAAAAAAGGCAAGCCTGATAAACTTTACGTCCTCCTCGCTTACAAAATCCATCACTTCGTTTTGAGTGTAAAGCACAAAGCGCCCCTCCTGTTTTTTATTTCAAAGGCAATTATGCCAGCTTTTTAAGGCAATGACAAACCCTTCTAAGTTCTAAGCTCTCAGTTCTGAATTACTCCCAGCCGAAAGTAGCGGGGGGCTTGTTTGTAATGTCGTAATAAATAGCGTCCACGAAGCCTAGCGCGGCGATTCTTTCTATAATCCCTAAAAGCACATCGGGTGGGAGTTTTGCAAAGCGCGCTGTCATCACGTCTTCTGAAAACACGGGGCGCAAGACAAGCGAGCATCGCTCCTGCGATGCAGCGTATGGCAGGCTGATTGTAAGATGCTGAAACACTTTTCTGTAAAGCCCCGCGCGGCGGAGTTCTTCAAGTACAATGGCATCCGCTTCCCGCACTTGGTCGAGCCTCTGCTTTTCGCATCGCGCTTTTTGCAGAGCGCATTCAGTACCCGGCTTTTGCCACAACAGGAGAACAGCGCGGTTTACTGCGGGCACGGAATTTGTAATTAGCGATGACGCTTCTTCAAGAGACTCCCACAGCGGCAGGGCTTCTATCATGCCGGGCATTCCGCTCATCTTTAGCGCGAACCTTAGGCAGGCGGGAAAGGCGTATGTGCGGAAGTCCCCCTGCACACCTACCGACTTGACGGGGAGCGCGGAAACGCCGCAAAAGTCTTCCGCGCTTCTTTCCTTAAAGAAGGCGGCAAGGTTTAGCTCGCTTAACGCCTTGTCTGCCGCGAGCTGTTCGGCTTTGTCACTCATCGAGCGGGCTTTCTCACCATCGCTGCACAGCACGTTAATCGAAAGTCCGGGACCCGGAAACGGGTGGCGGTACACAAGCTCTTCCGGAAGCCCTAGCTTGACTCCAAGCGCACGAACCTCATCCTTGTATAAGTCTTTAAGCGGCTCGATGACAAGCCCTTTTGCAATAAGCGCCTGAATGCCTTCAACGCGGTTGTGGTGCGTTTTTATTGTCTTTGCGTTCTCGCTTCCACCCGACTCAATCACGTCAGGGTAGAGCGTACCTTGTCCTAAAAGCCATTCGTCTTCATTAAGATTAAGCTCATGCGCAATCTCGTCTCGCACTCTGACAAATGTCTCGCCTACAGCTTTGCGCTTTTTTTGCGGGTCTGTTTCATTTTTTATTGCTGAAAGAAACTCCTCCGATGCATCGCGCACAATAAAATTAGAAAAGCCCGTCTCC
>CAZDXD010000104.1:0-4978 GCA_964509415.1 uncultured Treponemataceae bacterium | reverse complement strand
CAGTAAAGCAGCCCTCGTTGTACAAAAAGTCAATGCGCGCCTCCCACTCCGTCGCGGGCGTTTCCTGAAGCGGATACCACAGGTGAAGATTGCCGTCCGAAGGCCACACGTTAGAGCCCTGCGATGGCCAGTAGTTTGAGCCCAGTCCCACAATAAGCGACTGCCAGTCGTATGTCGATGTTAGCTGCTCGACCATCTTCTGAAAGTCCAGCGCGCGAATGCGCACCCTTATGCCAGCCTTCGCGCACTCATCCATTATAATAGAAGCAATATCGGTGTAAACGGAGCTATCCGCAGTAATCGTAAGGTCGAACTCCACCGCACGCCCCTTAGAGTCCCTTAAAACGCCGCTTGCGTCTTTAGTCATGCCGCACTGCTCCAGGAGGCGTTGTGCCGCCTCGTGGTCAAAGCGGTATTGCAACGTAATGTCGGGGTTGTAAAACTGATTTGCCTCCGGAAAAAAGTCATATTTAGGCTCTGCAAGGCCCCTGTACGTTTGCGAGATAATCCTGTCACGGTTGAGCAAGCAGCTCATAGCCTGCCTAAACTCCTTTTGCGTAAACCACTCGTAAAAAGGCTCATCTGCATTTACGGGGTTTTGGTTAAAGGACCAAAGCATGGCGCTAAGCGAGCCGCCGCCGCTAAAGACAGTGTAGTCGGACAGGTCTTGGCTTAGCATTTCGTCAATGTCCTCCGGGCGCAAGCTGTAAAAGTCTTGGCGGCCCTGCTTAAAAAGCAAAAACTGCGTGTTTTGGTCGGGCACAATCTGCACAATGCGCTCATCAGGGTACGGCACCGAATAGCCGCCTGAGTCCTTGTTCCAGTAGTCGGGATTGCGGCGGTACACCAAGCGCTGCGCGGGCGTGTATTCCACGAGAAACCACATTCCCATCGAGGGAATCTCTTTCGGGTCAGAGGCTACGCTGAAAAGGTCAAGCACCGCCTGCACGCCTCCCCGCTCCTTTGCTTCCTTAAAGATAAACGCGGGGCCAAACGTCCTGTTTGTAGAAAGAAGAGCGTTCGCGTCTATTCGCGGAAAATGAAAGGCGAAGCGCTTGTCGTCAATCTTTTCTATAGTGATTTCAGCCGCGCTGCCGTCTTCCATCTTTATAAAATGGCTATTGTAAGATGAAGAGTAAAAGGCTGGGTCTCCTTCAATTTCGTTGTACCAAAAGACAACATCATCGGACGTTACGGGCACGCGCTCGTCCCTTCCAAACCAAGACCAATATAGGTCGTCGCGCAGGGTGTAAACAACGGTAAGCGTGCCGCGCTCTTCATCAGTGATAATTTCGGCTGACGCGCAGTTGGGGATAAACTCCTTGCGAACATAGTCGTAGTCAAGGAGAGCGTCGTACATGCTGGAAACCACAGCCGCGCTAGACGCATCGCGCTCCGCCACAAGCAGGTTAAACGTCTTGGGGTCGGCGGTAACGCTTTCGTAGATAATGCCGCCAGGCGCGCCGGGCACGGGCTCTTCGCCGCGCCAAGGCTTGTGCAACGTGCGCTCCGCAATGTAGTCAGCGCCGTCCGTCTGCATAGCCTCGATTTCTTCAAGCGTGTACTCGACGGGGCGGTAGCAGCTAAAAAGCGCCAGCGGCACGAGCAGCGCCATCACGCCTATCATATAGAAGAAAACGCAAGAGTGCTTTCTCATGCGGGTAGTATACTTGGTTAAGAGCTAAGAGTTAAGAGGCTAAAAAAAGCTAGACGCGCCGCTGCCTAGTGGCAGCGGCTGTCGCTTTACCGTTCTGCGGCGGCGTTTCGCCCTGCAATGCGGCCGAATGTAGTGCTAATGCACAGCATGGAGCCTGAGCAAGGATATTCCTTGTCAAAGAACTGGCCGCTTGCGCATTCGCCTGCGGCGTAAAGGCCAGGAATGGGCTCGCCTGCAAGGTTAAGGACTTGCGAGCTTGTGTTGATTTCAAAACCTCCAAAGCCCGCGACGGTAGCCTTTACAACCTTGATGGCGTAGTAGGGCCCCTCGTCAGAAAGGGGAGCTATGCCCTCGCGGCCAAAGTCCTCGTCTATACCGGCTGCGCCAAGCTCGTTGTAGCGCGCCACAGTTGCAAGGAATGTGCTTGCAGGCATTCCAGCGGCTTGAGCGAGCCCTTCTAACGTGTCGGCCTTGTAGCCAAAGCCGGTGGAAACCGCCTGCTCACATAGGGCAGCCATGTTGGATGTGCCGTCAAAAATCCAATAGAACATATCGCGGCCGCTTTCAACCATGGCGGTAAAGAAAATAGGATAGTCGTTAGCCTCGTTTTGGAAGCGGATGCCCTCGTCAGTTACGCCTAGCGTGGGAACAAAGGAGAGCAAGTTGATGCCGCCTCCCAGTGTGTAGAGAGGGTTAGTGGAGTGAAAGCCCATAACGCCGCCCTTAAAGACCATGGAAGCGCCCACGTCCTCGCCCCAAGCGACATAGTCGCCCGTGTTGCCGATGCTGGACATGCACGCCACGCCATAGGCGTCGGGGGCGTAAAGCGCCTTTATAGGCTCGCTGGCATCAAAGCCGCCGCAAGCGATTATAACGGCTTTGGCATTGACAGTGATGGCTGCCCCGTTGCATTCGGCTGTAACGCCGCTAACGCGCCCGCCGCTGTAGATAAGCCCGGTTGCGGGAGTGCCGCGCCTAAGGGCTATTCCCCTGTCTTCAAACTGCTTAAAGATAGGAAGGATAATGCCCGCGCCGCCATTGGCAGTTCTGTGCGCACGCATGGCGGGGCTGGTGCCGGACGCGGTAAGCCTTACAAACTCCACGCCCATTTCATCGATTAGCCAGTCAACATTTTCGCCGGAATGCTCCGCCCAAAAGCGCACCATGTCAACATCGATGTTGCCGTTCCCCCGATCAATGTAGTAATCGACCATGTCTTCGGGGTCATTGTCAAAGTCGCGGTTCATGAGCGTGTTTGTACCGTACACAATGCCGCCTGATGTAATCGCAGAGCCGCCAATGCGGTCTAGCTTTTCAAGCACCAAAACGTTTGCGCCCGCATCATGGGCTTCAATGGCGGCGGTTAGGCCGGCTATCCCTGCGCCAACAATTACAACGTCAACGTCAATGGTTTCATCTGCGGGGCGCTCCCTGTGGACTTCAGCGTCCAAGCCTTTTACGCCGGAAGCTGCAATGGCCGCGCGCGCCGCCTGCTTGACAGCGTTGGAGCTGTAGGTTGCCCCTGTAAGCGCGTCAACGTTCCAGCTCTGCGCTTCAACAATACGCTTGGGGGTTTCCGAGATGGAGTAATCCGCCACCCCCTCGCTTTCGCTGTGGCTGGTAACAACAACATCGGCAATCGCGCCGTCTTTAATTGTAACCTCAACGGTTACAGGACCATGGAACCCTTGTGCGGTTCCCTCATACGTGCCGTCGCCCTTGGACGCGCAGCCCATCATAAGAGCCGTCGCTGCGCACAGCAGCAAGGCTAGCTTTTTGCTTTTCATATTTTCCCTCCTATTTTTAGGTCGTAAAAGGATTTACGCCTGTCGTACAGCAAGCGTTATCAAAATATACAAGCTGACCGGCGCTGTCAAGGGGTTTTTAGCTATTAACCTGCCAGCTAATAGTTAATAGGGCATGGGGCAAGGCAAGCAGCGGCGCGCGAGTGCCGATTTTCGCAGTGCAATTTCGGCGATTCTTGCGCAGCGATTTCCGCGCGAAGTGCAATCGTCACAACTGCTTGTGATAGCCGCAAAAACGCTTGAAGCTTGCGCTGCGCGGTGCGCCGTTTTTGCGCATAAAAAATCGCCGTTCTTCTATCGCGTGTCTCGCCGTTTTTGAGGAGAAAGAATTGCGCTTGGTGTGGGGCGACTCCTTGCATTTCCCCAGCCTACCGGCAGGCGGGAAGCCTGAAAACAAAAAAAACGCGGCGGCTATTGCAATCATTATAATAGAAGAAAGCGAAAGGTTTTTTGAGCGAACTAGTTGACTTTTTTATCTTGCGCTGATATTGTATGCATACACGCGGCGATGGTGGAATTGGTAGACACGCCAGCTTGAGGTGCTGGTTCCGCGAGGAATGGAAGTTCAAGTCTTCTTCGCCGCAAAGCGCCGTCTGTTTTAAGGCGGCGTTTTCTTTTTCGGGACTGCTGTAAACACTCTAAACTAAAAACTCCCTTTTATGATATTCTTTCTCCGATGAAATTCGCAGACTTTAATTTAGACAAAAACCTTGAAAAAGGAATTTCAGACGCGGGATATGTTTCCTGTATGCCGGTCCAAGAAAAGGTGCTTGAGTCGGGGCTTTCGGGCGCGGATTTGTATGTGCAGTCGCAGACGGGCTCAGGCAAAACGGCCGCATATCTTGTAACGGTTTTTCAGCGAATGCTCGCCAATAATGACGGCAAAAAAGCCCTCATTATGGCGCCAACGCGGGAGCTTGCGGTTCAGATAGAAGAAGAAGCTAAAATCATAAGCGCGCACACGCAGCTTAAACCTGCGAGCTTCTACGGCGGAGTCGGCTATAACAGGCAGCTAGCCGCGCTAAAGCAGGGCGCGAATGTCCTTATAGGAACGCCCGGCCGCATAATCGATTTGCAAAAAAGCGGAAGCATGAAGCTGGACGATGTGGCTTTTCTTGTTATAGACGAAGCGGACAGAATGTTTGACATGGGCTTCTACCCTGACCTTAGAAGCCTGATTAAGTTTCTTCCGCCTTCATCCACGCGCCAGACAATGCTTTTCAGCGCAACGCTTAACACATGGGTTAAAAACCTCGCGTGGGAATACACATCGAATCCCGCAGAAATAACCATTGAAGCTGAAAACATCACAGTTGACGAAATTGACCAGCGCCTTTTTCATGTTGCAAGCGACGAGAAAATGCAGCTTCTGTGCGGCATTATAAGAAACGAAAATCCTGAAAGCCTTATCATTTTCTGCAATACCAAGCGAATGAGCGAGGTTGTGGCAAAGCGCCTGCGGATTAACGGCTTTAACGCTGACTTTATCATAGGCGACCTTCCGCAGGCAAAGCGC
>CAZDXD010000103.1:0-5080 GCA_964509415.1 uncultured Treponemataceae bacterium | reverse complement strand
CTAGTCTCTTAGTTTCTAGGGCAAAGCAAGAAGCCTCTGCTTGCACTTGCTAAAAGCTACCTGTTCCACCCCAGCCACTAGTCCACTAGATAACTAGAACACTAACCCACTATAATGAACCAAAATGTTCCAGCTTTCGGATCGCTACAGGTACGCAAAAGAGATTCTTGTCTTTCTCCTTATTATGGCGGCGCTGTGCGCATGCCTTGTTCCGGCGCACCGGCATATCCGCAATGTGTTTTCTTCTTTTGAAAGCGTCCTGCGCGAGACAATCCGCAACGAAACGGGCTTGGACATTTCTTTTGATTCCGCCTCTCCCAACATTTTTAGAAACTTAGTTTTTCATAACGTAGCTGTGTCGAGCGCGCGGGACGGGACGGAGATATTCCGCGCCAACCGCGTTACGGTTTCTTTGCGGCTCTTAAAGCTCTTGCGCGGCGATTTTTTTGACTGCATTCGCAGTGTTTCGGTAGAAGGCGGCTTTTTGGCGCTTGACGCGGCTTTAGCGGAAGGCGAAAGCGAAAGCGGCGCGTTTTCTTTGGCGGGTCCTTCTGCCATTGACGCGGACGGCATAGTTGACAGCGCGTCTTCCATTGCGCGCCGCTTTTTTGCAAGCGGGCTTGAGCTTAATGCGCGCAATTTTGCTGTTCAGGCGCGGGTTGCGGGGACCGAGCTTTCCGTTCAGATTGCAAGGGCAGGCGTTGACATCAATGAAGAAACGCTTTCGGTGGATTCCGACTTGAGCGTAACCGCAAGCCTTGGGGAAGAAGGCGGGCTTTTAAGCTCGCTTGGGGCGGATTTTTCGCTTTCGGGCGAGCTTTCTTCGGACTTCTCTTCTGGCTTTGCAAGCCTTTCTATTGATTCAATCGGGCTTGGAGGCCTTTATCTTTCAAGAATCGGGCTTGTGGCGGGCTTGCAAGACGGCGTTATTTCGCTTACTTCCATGCAGGAAGGCCAGCCCCTTTCTCTTTCCATGACGTTGGACAACAACAGCAAGAGCGTCGAGGCTTCCGTTTCATGCGAAAGGCTGCTTCTTTTCCGCTGGCTTTCGGCAAGCGGGAGCGGAAGCGTGTCCGCTGCCCTGCAAAACGCGGCGGTTTCCGGGTCGGCTTCTTTGTCTTGGTCGGAGGAAGAAGGCTTGCGGTATTTGGCGGACGGCAACGCGGAGCTCCCCGCGGGACTGTTCGGCACAAGCGGCGGCGCGCTTTCCTTTGATTTTTCAGGCGACCAGAGCCGCGTGGATATAGAGCGTTTAAGCCTTTTGGGAGAGGATCTTGACGCTGATTTTTCAGGTTCCTTTGATTTTGACACGTTGCTGCCGGACGGGCTTTTGTCCGTGCGCAGGTTTGCCCTGTCTGATGGCGCGTTTGACTTTTCGGGGGATTTTAACGTTGAATCTTCAGGAAAAACGGCTTCTTTAAGTGTTCCGGTTTTAAGCATAAACCGCGCCGCCTTTTACGGCATTGAAGGAAGCGTCGACATTTCAAGTGAAGGCCAGTACGAGTTTTCCCTTTCCGCGGACGATGACATGGGCGGATTTGCCTTTGAGGGGGTTTTTTCCCGCGATACAGGCAGCTTTTTGCAGCTTTACGGCGCTTTTGACTCTTTAAGCGTTGAAAACGTCGCTGCCGCCCTTCCGCGCTCAATTTTGCCCGATGACTCTTTTGCTTCCCTTTCAGAGGCGCTTTCGCCTTTCGCCCTTACAACCGAAGTGTACTGCTCTACGGACTTTGACCGCTTTTCGTACAACAGCCCGCGCCTTATCTTGGCTTCGCAAGAGGAAGGCGGACTGTACTTTCTTGCTTCGATAACCGGCACCGAATCCGGCATGGACATAACGGATATTTCGGCTTCTCCCGCGGGAATCCCCGTTAGCGGAAACGTGTACACAATGTTTGAAGATGAAGGCGGGCTTCTCTTTTCTTCTGACCTTTCCATCGCGGGCATTCCGTATACGCTTTCAGGGCTGTATGCGGACGGGGCGGTTTCGGCGCATGGCGATTACGGCCTTTCTTTCTTATTTAACCTGCCCGGTGATTCTAGCGCGGGGGGCGGCTCTGTGTTTTTCAGCGAGCTTCCTGTTCAGGTTGGCCCCGCGATTCTTTCGCTTTCGCTGGACGCTGATTTTGCAAAAGGCGGCAGCGGCTCGTGGGGCGGAAACATCAATTCTTTCCGCGCGGAAGAGGTTACAGGTCTTACGCTCCTTAATACCGTTCTTGCGGCTTCTGGCGTTTTTGACTCATCGGGCGTTTCACTGCGGAATATATCGCTTTCGGATGAGTTTTCTTCGCTTTCGGGGTTTGCTTCTATCGGCTTTATGTCGGACAGCATCTCAGATACCGGGCGCGTGTCGCTGGACTTTAACTTGAGCGATTCTTCCGGAAGCGAATCCCTTTCCGCGGCAGGCTCCGTTATATACGGCGGCGGCGGCAACGGCGACACACTTTTTGAAGGCCAGCTTTCCGCGCAAAGGCTGCCCCTTATGCGCTTTACCAGGGGGCAGCAGTCAGACAATTTTGTTTCCGCGGACATCTCTGTTTCAGGCTCTCCGGACATGATGCTCGCTTCCGTGAGCATTCCTGAATCCTCTGTCAGGGTAGGCAGGTCGGACATGAATGTCCGCGCCCGCGCCATGTACGAGGACGGCAACGTTATTGTGCGCGACGCTTCCGTGTCGTGGAATAACTTGCGGGCGTCCAATATTCACGCTGATTTTTCAACAGCTGACTTGCGCGGTTCCGCCGGGACCACGCTCGCTGGGGTTCTTGCCGGCTCCTCGTTCTACACAGATTTGCAGGCGGATTTTCAGGGGAACGCCCCCGCGTCTCTTGAAGAGGAAGATGGCGAGATGGGCGCTTTTGGCTGGATTGGCGCTTTCGGGGAGCTCGCGCGGAGCTTTTCCGCCGGCTTTGAGCTTTCCGACATAAAGTGGCGCGACATTAGCGTTGAAAACCCCCTGCGCGGCTCTATTGACCGCGAGCCCGGAGTTACGGCCCTTTACGCCGGCGAAAACGACGAGCTAAGCGGCCTTTTGCTTGACAACGGCGTATTCACAGCCTCCCTAATAGGCGACTTGCCCATTCAGCTTCAGGCTGACGGAAGCGCTTCCGATGGCATTCTCGATGTTGATGTCTCCGGTGTGGATATTGACATGGCGCGCCTCTGGCCCATTGTGGGCTGGCCTATTGTGGCTTTTGACGGCGGGCACGTTGTCGGCGATTTTCACATTGGCGGGTATGTAAGCGACCCTGATTTTGACGGCGTTTTGAATGCAAATGACATTGTAGTGCGCGCCCCCGATTACTTCCCCGCCGCGTTTGACCCGTCCTCGTTTTTGTTTGTAGCTGACGGCAAGGAAATCCGCGCCCCGCTCTTTACTGTCGCGGGGAACGGCGGCATTTTTGAATCTGAGGCTGTCTTTTACTTTAACCGCTGGATTCCCGAAGAAATCGATGTTTTTGTCAGGAATATCGAGTCGACCAAGACAGAGATCGCGGTGGAAAACAAATACGTAAGGGGGCGCGGGGACGGCTTTTGCGACATAAACTTTACGTGGACACCGGATTTGATGGAGCTAAGCGGCGATGTCGGCTTTGAGAACGGCAACTTTGCCGTCCGCTTTGAGAATTTTGGAGAAGATGGCGAAAGCGGAGAGGGCGGCTCCAATCCCTACAATGTTATCGTCGATTTGGACATTCACTTTGGGCGGAAGGTTGAATTCCGCTGGCCTTCGGGGACTTTCCCGATTATGCGCGCGCTCCTCCAAGCGGATGAACCCTTCCGCTACACTTATGACAGCATGAACGACACATACACTTTCAAGGGCACGGCAGACTTGAAAGGCGGGGATGTTTTCTATTTTAAGCGCAGCTTTTATCTGCGGGATGGAAGCATTGTTTTTGACGAAAGGGAAGGGAAGTTTGACCCGCGAATCAGCCTGCGCGCAGAGGTAAGGGAGCGCGACGAAAACGGAAGCCCGGTGCGGATTACCATGACCGTAGACGATGACCCTTTAAGCTCGTTTAATCCGGTCTTTACCTCCGACCCGCTGAAAAACCAGATTGAGATTATGGAGATTTTAGGGCAGGTTGTTACTGCGGACACCACTGCGGACAACAACGCATGGCGCGATCTCGCGATAACAGGAACAGACCTTCTGGCGCAGTTTGGCGTTTTGCGCCCCGCCGAAAACTTTATTCGCGACAGGCTTCATCTTGATATTTTTTCCATTAGAACGCTTGCCCTTCAAAACGCAATATTCGGCAACTCAACGCAGAGCGTAAGCTCTTCCAACCGCTGGAGCGCGGGTAACTTTCTTGACAATACAACTGTTTATATTGGGAAGTATATCGGTTCTGCCGTTTATGTGGACGCGCTTTTGCAATTCAGCTATTATGATTCCGCCTCTTATCAAGAGCGCGTTTACACTAACACGTTTTTTCCGGTCGTGTTTGGGAATCTTTTGGTGCTGCCTGAAATTGGCATTGAGTTTGACACCCCCTTTGCTCACATTCGCTGGGGAATAAGTCCCGTGCCGGACAACAATAACATCACCCTGTCTTGGAGGTTTGCATACTGAGGTGGTTTTTGATATACTGCGCGGGATTGGAGCGAATTTTGCTTGTTTCTAAATATAATGCGGGAAGAAGAAAATCTGTCCTGCTGGCTTTTTTTTGTTTGCTTTTGCTTAGCCTCGCGGCGCCGATTTTTTCCCAAGAAGCGGACGCAAGTCTGCCTGACGGCTGGTACCAGAATAAGAGAATCGCCGGCATTCCGTTTTACGGGCTGCAAAACATAGGCAGGGAAGAGCTGGACGGGATTTTCGCTCCCTATATTGGCAGGCCTTTTTCTGACGACCTTTATATAGAAATTCTTCAGCGGCTTTACGGGCTTGACTACTTTACTGATATTGTAACGGAAGTGCTCCCTGTGGATTCTTCTCTTGAGGAAATTCTTTTAACATTTACCGTTACGGAGCGCCCCGTTGTGCAGAGGATTGTCTTTACCGGCAACCAGTCATTCCGCCCAAGCGTTCTTCTGGAAAACATTTCCGTAAAAGAAGGCGATATCTACAACGAAT
>CAZDXD010000102.1:0-5092 GCA_964509415.1 uncultured Treponemataceae bacterium | reverse complement strand
AGCGCAGGTAGCGTATTGCAGCCTTTGTGTCAACCACAGTGGCGGGCGAGTGGCTAATGTACTCCCCTTGCGCGTTAGGATTGTCGTTGCGGCTGCGGCAGCCGTAACTGGCAATGACATACCCTTCCTTGAGGGCCTTGCCAATCTCGTCAGTATCGCTTGTGCTGCTGTACTCGCCGCCGTCCGCCACCTGTCTGCGCCAGCTGTAGGCATTTTGAAGCCAGCCCCCGTTATTGACATAAAAGATGATAGGCGAGTTCCTTCCTGCGCCTTCAGGCACATAGATGCTGATCTTTTGGTCAATGCCGTCCGCCTCCGGCGTCATAGAGACGCTTGTCGGCCGCGACACATAACAGTCCTCGTACACGGTTACCTTCATCTCTTTTCCGTCTACCGTGACGACAAGCTCCGTTACACTAGCGTCCGCGATGGAAAGTGGGTCAGCCTCTTTTTCTTTCCTGCCGCCCGCGAACGCCGAGCTTGCGCAAAGCATGAGCGCGCCTGCAAGAACCGCGCATACAATCTGTTTTTTTTTCATAAAGCCTCCTACTAATAACTTTACTATAAGTTATATTTGCGTAGTTGTCAATTTATAGCCGACAGAGCAGGGTGGGTCACAGAGCATAGCAATGCAGGCAGAGTGTCCGCAAGTAGGATGCTTCTTGCTTTGCCCTAGAAATTAAGCCTTTAGGTTTTTTAACTTGGCTCTGAATTCTTAACTTTCTCCTTGACCAAACCCTGCGCTTCAGGCAAACTCTTCTATAAGGATGCTTTTTCCGACTTTTTCGTTTTTGCTTTTTTTCCTCGTTGTCTTTGTAGGTTTCTGGTATGTATTTCGCACGGCAAACACGCGGCGCGTTTTTCTTCTGGCTGCTAATTTTATATTCTATGCTTTCTGGGATTGGCGCTTTTGCTTTCTTTTGCTTTTTTCCGCCGCTGTGAATTACGCATTCGGCCTTTTTGTAGGCAGAAGCCGCGAGCACCTGCCGCGCAAAGCCTTTCTTGTCCTTTCGGTTGCCTTTAACCTGCTTCTTCTTGGCTTTTTCAAGTACTATGGCTTTTTCGCCGAGCAGGTCAATGCGCTGATTCTCCGCCTGTCAAAAGCGGGCAGCGCCGCGCCCCTTCTTCCGGTTATTGCCGTTATAATGCCTGTAGGGATTTCCTTCTATACTTTCAAGGCAATGAGCTATGTCTTTGACATTTATCTTTGCAAAATACAGGCGGAGAAGAACTTTGCTGACGTTTTGCTTTACATTTCGTTTTTCCCGCAGATTGCTTCAGGGCCTATCGTACACGCGGCGGATTTTATGCCTGCGCTTCCCGCCGCCCTTTCCGCAGGAACAGAAGCGGGAGCTAAGCCCATTCGCTTTGACAATGCTTCAGCGCTGATTGTTTCAGGGCTTCTAAAAAAGCTCATTTTTTCAAACTTCCTCATGACGTTGACTGTCTCTCCAGTGTTTGAGGATTTGGCAGCCGTTCACTGCCTTGACGCGCTGTTTGCCGCCCTTGCATATACGGTGGTTATTTACTGCGACTTTTCAGGCTACAGCGATATGGCGATTGGCGTTGCCCTTCTTCTAGGCTTTGAAACGCCTGAAAACTTTCGCCGCCCATACGCTTCTTTTTCTGTTACGGAGTTTTGGAAGAGGTGGCACATTACGTTTTCGTCGTGGCTGCGCGATTATCTTTATTTTAGCTTAGGCGGCTCGCGCTTTGGGCTTGCGCGAACTCTTTTCGCGCTTTTTTTTACAATGCTGCTGGGCGGCCTGTGGCACGGCGCTTCATGGACATTTCTGCTATGGGGAGCCATGCAGGGGGCTGCCCTTGCAATTGAGCGGGCTTTCCGCTATGGCGAAAAGCCGTCGGCGCGCCTCTATTTGCGCATTTTGCAAACTGCCGGGACATTCCTTTTTGTGATGATAAGCTGGGTTGTCTTTCGCGCATCGTCCCTTTCAGAAGCCGGCAGCTGGTTTCGCGCTCTCGCGCGTTTTGATGCCCCCATTTCCTTTGTTGCGCCTCTTCCCGCGCTCCTAATTCTTTTCGGCATCCTCATGCACTTTGTGCCGGAAAAAATCAGCGCCGCGCTTTTCCGCTTCTGGACGCTTTCGCCTTTTTATGTTAAAGCCTGCCTGCTTGCCGTTTTTTTTGCCGCGCTTAACGCGGTTGGAATGTCGGCTGTCGCTCCATTCATTTACTTTAGCTTTTAGGGAATAGGATAGGACGGAATGAATGCTTCCCATTCAACAGACAGGGACTCGAAAATCAGGGCGCTTTTAAGAAAAGCAGCTTCCTGCATAAAACATAAAGACGGGCATTGCTCGCCCAATTATGCGCTTCTTGCTATTGCGCTTACGCTTTTCCTTGCAGCTTTGCTCTGCGGAACATCCTTGTGGATTCCCGCCTCGCGCATTGAAAACCTTCACATCCGTGCTGTCGCACTTGCCGCCGCTGACGCTTTCTCTTCTTTTGCCTCCTCTACGGGGCTTGACAAGGCTGTGCCTAGCTTGCGTGCAGCCTTTCTTGAGGCGGCGGGGCTTGAAGGCAATATTGACTGGGATTCGCGCTATTTTAATAGAAGAGAACGCTACGCGGCAGCGGTTGAGCAGCCAGGGCAAGCCGCTTTGGATACTGTGTTGCCTTACGACGCGCTTGCGCAGAAAGGGCAGACGGGAGAACTTCAAGCGAGTATGCCTCTTCCCGCTTATTCCGCTTCATATGATATTCATTCCGCTGACAATCCGTTGCGTGTTTATGTCTTCGGCGATTCTCAAGCCTACAGCATAGGCATAGGGCTTTCGCGCCTTGCGGGCAGGAACTCCAGCATTGACGTTGACTATCTTTCGGTTCATTCTTCAGGCTTTATCAGGCAGGATTATTTCAGCTGGGAGCAAAAGCTAACTGACACATTTTCAGAGGCAGCTTACGATGCTGGTATTGTAGTGATGGGAATGAACGATTATCAGAATTTCTGGGCAGATGACGGGACGGTTGCCGTGAAGGAAACGCCTTTTTGGGAGGAGGCTTACAAAGAAAAGTGCAGAGCGATAATCGATACCGCGCTCATGTATCTTCCGAAAGTGTACTGGATTGGAATGCCGCTTGTAAAAAACAGCGTTTACTCAGGACATCTTGCGTATATCGAAAGCGTGCAGCGGTCTCTTGCGGAGGAATATAGCCCCGATGTGCTTGCCTATGTTTCACTGCGCGACGTGATTCCCGGACGGGGGGAGCCTTACACGGATATTCTTGTAACGTCGGACGGAAAGCAGTTTAGAATTATGTCGGATGACGGCACGCACTTTACAGTAGAAGGCGGGCAGCTTGCAATGAAGCCTGTTTTCGATTTGCTTTGCAGAGATTTCTTGTTTTCCGAGCTTCCTGTTGCCCATATGCCGGAGTAACGGTAAAATTGCAAAATCTAACCTTATTAGGAGACACCGATGATTAAGCCAAATCCCGTTTTTAAGAACCTTGCGCAGGGGTATCTTTTCCCTGAAATTGCAAAAAGGCGCCGCGAATACCAAGCCGCTCACCCTGATGCAAAAATCATAAGCCTTGGAATAGGAAACACGACAGAGCCGCTTGGCCGCTATATCGCCGAAGGGATGAAATCTTATGTCGCTGCGCTTGAAACGCCCGCGGGATATTCAGGCTACGGAGATGACAGCGCGGGCGCGCCGCCTCTCCGGGAAAAAATCGCCGCAGTGTGGTACGGCGGAAAGGTGAAGGGGGCTGAGGTTTTTGTTTCCGATGGCGCAAAATGCGACATGGGGCGCTTGCAGACGCTTTTTGGACCGCATGTGAACATTGCTGTGCAGGACCCCGCCTATCCCGCTTATGTTGACGGCTCCGTTATTGCGGGCGCTGCCGGCAAAGCGCCTGCGGGCGAAAGCGGCTACAGCGACATCACCTATATGCCGTGCCTTCCTGAAAACAGCTTTTTCCCGTCGCTCTCTGCCATTAAAGAAGACAGCCTTATTTACTTTTGTTCGCCCAATAACCCAACAGGCGCGTGCGCCTCAAAAAAAGACCTTGAGGCGCTTGTGTCATTCGCGCGGAGCGCAGGCTGTATAATTATCTATGACGCGGCGTACTCATCGTTTATCCGCGATGCGGCTATTCCAAAGACAATCTTTGAAATTGAAGGGGCAAGGCGTTGCGCAATAGAAATCAACTCCCTTTCAAAGCCCGCGGGCTTTACCGGCGTGCGGCTTGGCTGGGCTGTGGTGCCTGAAGAGCTTTTATTCGCGGACGGTACGCCGGTAGCGTCTTTATGGTCAAGGCTTACGGACACTGTGTTTAACGGCGCATCGAACATCGCGCAAGCGGGAGCCCTTGCTGCCCTTGACAGCGAGGGCATGGAGGAAATACGAAGCCTTACAGGCTATTACCTTGAAAACGCCGCAGAAATAGCCTCCACTTTGCGAACGGAGAAATTCAAGAAGGCGGGCGTTGAAGTGTACTTTACAGGCAATGCGCCCTATATCTGGGTGCGCTTTCCTCATCAAAAAAGCTGGGATGTCTTTGATAAAATCCTAACACAGTGCCACGTTGTGACGACACCGGGCTCTGGCTTTGGTCCTTCAGGAGAGAGCTTTATCCGATTTTCTGCCTTCGGGCACAGGGAAAGCGTTCTTGAAGCCTGCAAAAGGCTCATTCAGAGCTTAGAGCTAGGGTAGAGCAAGGGGCGGGATAACATATAATATCTTTGCAAATTCGAGTGTACGAAAAAAAGACACGGCAGTGAGCCTCTGTTAGAATAGAAAAAACAACAAATCTATAGGAGGAAACACACCGTGCCTGAGAACATCGTACATGTAAATGAGGCGGGCGAAGACAGTGGAGCGCGGCATAGAGGAAACGCTTGCCTACTATGACTTTCCGGCTGAGCGCTGGAGGCATATACGCACAAACAAGAGAATGATTCTTATTTATAAAACGTCAGCCGTAAGCTGACAAAATGTCAGCACGCTATTTACGAAACGTCAGCCGCCGATTTACTCGCGCAGTATAGTCTATACTGATGAAAAGTATAGCCTATACTGGCAATCAGTATAGCCTATACTGATTGAATCAGCCGTCGATTTACAAA
>CAZDXD010000101.1:0-5126 GCA_964509415.1 uncultured Treponemataceae bacterium | reverse complement strand
TACTCGCCGTTTATTTTCACATAGTCGTAGGTAAGGTCGCAGCCCCAAGCCTTGCCACGTGCCCCCCCGTCAGTAAGAGAGACAAGAATAACAACTTCGCTCGCGCCAAGCACGGAAGAGGCGGTCTCCTCGTCAAAGGGAATCGACTCCCCAGCCTTGCACACGGCAACCTCGCCGTTTTCGCTCTTAAAGGAAACAGACACGCCGTCAGGATTGAACGCTGCGCCAGAGTAGCCTAGCGCGCAAAGCACCCGCCCCCAGTTGGCATCCCTGCCAAAAAAGGCGGCCTTTACAAGGTTAGAAGAGACAACAGCCTTAGCCATTTTGCGAGCGTCCGCTTCCGTTGCCGCCCCTTCAACGCGGCACTCAATCATGCGGGATGCCCCCTCGCCGTCAGCGGCTATCTTTTTGGCCATTTTCTCGTTAATGGTGTTGAGCGCCGCTAAAAACGCCTCGTAGTCGGGTCCCCGCTCGGTTATAGGCGCGTTGCCCGCCATTCCGTTTGCAAGAATGATCAGCGTGTCGTTGGTGCTAGTGTCGCCGTCAACGCTTACGCAGTTGTAGGTGTCATCGGCGCTTTCCCGCAGGACGGCATCGAGCATTTCGGCGCTAATCGCGCAGTCAGTGGTAATGAAGGCGAGCATAGTGCCCATGTTAATGTGAATCATACCAGAACCTTTCGCCATCGCGCCGATTGCAACAGTGCGCCCGCCGATTTCCGCCTTTACTTCGCTTTCCTTATAAACGGTATCCGTAGTCAAGATTGCCTGCCGAGCAGCCTCGTGCCCTTTGGCAGAGAGAGCCGCGCAAAAGCCCGCTATATTCTTTTCAAGCGTTTTGAGCGCTTCTTCGGGCATTTGCTGCCCGATTACCCCTGTTGAGCATACAAGTGCTTCTTCCGCCGGAATGCCAAGAGCCGCCGCCAAAGCGTCCGCCATGCGGAGGGCATTCTTGCGGCCTTGCTCCCCAGTGCAGGCGTTGGCGTTGCCGGAATTAGCGATAACCGCGCGCGCCTTGCTGCGCCGCTCCATGCAAAGCTTTACGGGCTCTGCCTTCACAAGGTTTTTGGTAAAAATAGCCGCCGATGTACACGGCACGTCAGATGCGATAATCGCGAGGTCATTCCTTTCGCTTCCAGCTTTGAAACCGCAATGGAAGCCGCCCGCCTTAAAGCCCTTGGGCGCGGTAACCCCCGCCCCTTCTGCATAACTCATGGGGCGCATTCTATATTTTTTTGCGCTTTGGGACAATACTGCCAGATTCCCCCGCGTCTGTTGCCGTTCCAGAAAAAAAAATGTAGATTTTACTATATGTCTATTCCTGAATTTCCCGCCTCTATCCCTATATCTCCTGGATCGTCAGAAGAACTGCAGGGGATTCTCGATTCGCTTACGGACGGAATTTCAGAGTTCAGCTTCGCGGGGCTTTACCTGTTTCGCAGCAAATACAATTACAGGCTTTCATCAAGTGGCGGCGCTCTGCTGATTTTCGGTGAAAACAATGGAAAAAGTTTTTTTATAACGCCTTCCACGCTTCCCTCTGAAGATGTTTTGAATCAGCTCCTTCAAGAATACGATGAATGGAAGTTGATTTCCCCCTCGCTTTTCGAAAAAGAAAAAGATTTTTTTGCCCAGATTCCTGCAAAAGGGTTTTCCATTGTCGAAGACAGGGACAATTTCGATTATCTTTATCACAGGCGCGAGCTTGCGGAGCTTCCCGGCAAAGCGTTTCACAAGAAAAAAAACCATGTAAATGCCTTTGTGAAGGCAAATAAGAACATACGGGAAGAAACCATTTCTGCCGCGAATGTTTCCGCTGCGCGCGAGATTTTAAGCGACTGGGGCGCGAATCAACGGAATCTTTTAAGCACTGATTTTAAGCAGGCGAATGAAGCTCTTGACGCGATTGCGCAGGGTATTTTTGATCTCTGCGGGTTGCTGGTTTTCGCTAACGATGTTCCCGCGGCGTATTGCATCGCGGAATTATTCGCTCAAAAGACTATGGCGACAGTTCATTTTGAAAAAGCGCGTTCGGATGCGCCCGGTGCCTTTCAATATATAAATTATGCTTTTGCCCGCTCGCTTCCAGAGCAGGTTTTATTTATCAACAGGGAGCAGGATCTCGGCGATGAGGGCTTGAGGCAGGCGAAAATGACATACCGCCCGTGCGCCTTTGTAAAAAAATACGCCGCCAGACGCACGTAAAAAACGGAGATGATATGAGACTTGCCAGCACCAAGAATATGCATAATGAAGTCGGATTCATAAAAGCTGTTCTGCGCTGCCTGCCGAACGACGGCGGGCTTTACCAGCCGGTATCAGAGGAGAATTTAAGCCCGTGGATTTTTCATATGGACGAAAGCAAACCGTTTTCTTCTGTTGCGGGCACTCTTACATCGGCACTGCTGAATGAAGAGCTTAGCCCCGTTGTTTGCGAGAGACTTGCTTTTTCGGCTTTTGCTGATTCTTCCCCTGTTTTGCGCTCGCTTGACGAAAATCTTTTTCTCCTGGAGCTTTTCCATACGCCGACGGGGACGCATCAGGATTTCGGCGCGATGTGGCTTGCCTCGGCTTTGGAGCATATTCTTACAATTCGCGGAAAAACCGCAACTGTTTTTGCTTCCGCAAGCCGCGCCGTTGCAAGGAGCCTTGGTAACGCATTCGCCGGCAAAAAGCGCCTCAGGCTGGTTTTAATTTGCGCCCTGCCTTCAGGCGGGATTCCGCTTGATTCATCATGGCTCATCTGGAACGGGGGAAATATCCTGCCACTTTCGGTTTCCGCTTCTGTTGACGAGGTGCGCAGGCTGATCTACGCAGCTTACAACGATCCTGAAATTACGGAGCGCTATGCACCGACTCTTGCGAACACGTCCAACATTGGCAGGCTTATACCGCAGATTTTTTTCTACATGTTTGCGTTTTCGCGCCTAAAAAAAAACGTGCAGGGTGATATTTTTTATTCCGTTCCAAGCGCGAATTACGCAAACCTTGTCGCAGGCCTTTATGCATGGAAATATTCGCTGCCAGTTAACGGCTTTATAACGGATTCTTCGCCCCTTCTTTGCTGCGACGCTCGCGGCGAGTCTCTCTGTATGGACTTTTTTGCATCCGCTTCTGACAGTGAAAGCCCCTCTCCCGATATTCCGTCAAATATCAAGCGCCTTGAGCAGGTGTTCGCTCTTAACCCCCTGCTGCTTAAAGGCTTTGTTTTTCCATTTCGCGTCTCCGAATCGGAAATCCCTGACATTCAGTTTGATGTCCGCAAAAAATACGGCGTGTGGCTTGACGGCGACACGGCAAAGGCGTTTGGCGCGACAATGGAATTTCAGAAAACGCACGGCGGCGGCGCTGTTGTGGTTTTTTCTAATAATGACCCCGCCTTTGAGCTGGATGCCGTGCGCAAAGCCTGCGGCGATGCCCCTGAGATTTCCGAAGCTGTGGAAAAGACTTTTCTGCAAGGGGAAGCGAAAACGCTTTCGGCGTGCGCCCTTGAGCCGCTAAAGGAAATTATGGCGGAATTTCTTCCTGAGTAACGGTATACAGCCGCGCACTCAAAACAGGATGCGGTTACTCTTGACTTAAGCACTTTTAACTAAGCTCCAAGAGTGATTGTATGGCTTACAAGCCGGATAGCATCAGAGTATCTTTCTGCATTCAAGATAAAAGCGCTTTTCATCAGCTTCGCCCAGCGAGAATGCTTTTCTCGGAAGGGACCCTTTTTCTGCAATTACAGCAAAAAACGTTTCCTTCGGCATGGGCGGCATAAGAACCGCAACGGCACCTTCTTTTTCTGAAAGCCGTTCAGCCTCAGCCGCGCCGTGTATATAATCGATCGCTGTGCCGGGATTTTCCCGCAGGAACGAATCCAGCATAGGCTGAACAGCAGCTACCGCGGTTTCGGACGTTTTAATCCTGAAAACACTTGTTCTGCCGCGCTGTGAAAGCGCGAAAACCGCCTGCCCCTTTTCCGCTACTGTGACTTTGAGCGCTGCGCCGAAACCTGAAACCGCCTCCGCTTTTGCGTCCGTTTTTGCCGTGATGTAAGCGGCAAGCGTTTCCAGCCTTGCATTAAAAAGCACACGGTGAATCGGCTCAAAGACAAGCCCTTCATCGTAAAGATTTACAATTTCCACAAGCGCGTATCTTGCAGGGTGAGAGGCGGGAGCCCCGCTTTTTTTGCATTCCTCCCAAAAAGCCTTTGCCGTGGCAAGCGAATGATTGCCGTCTCCCACGGCAAAAAGAAAGCGGCTTCCGTCAGGATTTACGCTTTTTTCCGCAAGAGCTGAAAGAGCGCGAGCTGTTTTCGCGAGGCTTTCGCTTTCCGCGAGCTTCCACGCTGTTATGGAGCCCGCATTCTCCATCAATTCTGTTTGGTAGAGCGGCACGCCGCTTGATTCGGCTTTCGCAAGTTCTCCCGCGTGTTCAATAAATGTCTTTTCAGGATCATTCGCAAGGAGCATGATGTGCGGAATTTCAAGCACGGCACCGCGCCTTATTTCCATGCGCGGGGGCAAGCGGTTGGCGATAGTTTCTTCTGACGCACGGATTTCAGCCTTTGCCTCCGCCCGCCAATCATAGCGCTCCAAGTCCACGGCGCAGACCAGACCTTTGCGGGTCTTCCCATGCGGCGTTTTTCGCTCAATGTACACAAAGCCTTTCATGGGCGGCGCGAAAATGCCCTCCTCAAGATAGTCCCGCATTTTTGCCTTAATTGACAAAATGCGTTCAGGCGTGTCTACCTTTTCAAGGTAGATTTCAGGGAGGATAATATCTAGTGTGGAAGGACTTCCTCGCGTAAACTCCTCAACCCTTTTCCAATAATCACTATCTTGCGTATACTGGTCGCAGGCGATTACAGCCCATTTTTTCAAATTGCACGTCCGCCCGGGAATAAGAATTTCGGGGACTTTTAACGCGGTTTCGGCAAAAAGCGTATCTGCATTCATGGCGCGATGATATGAAAAAAAACAAAAGCGGGCAAGCCTTTCTTCAGCTTAAATCCGAAATGATAGACTATAAGGTGACAAAGATTGCACCGAAAGATAACGTATAATATCTTTCGCAAATTCGACTGTACGAAAAAAGACACGGGAGTGCAGCCTCTGTTAGAATAGAAAAACCAAACAA
>CAZDXD010000100.1:0-5202 GCA_964509415.1 uncultured Treponemataceae bacterium | reverse complement strand
CGCATTGCCCAGATAAAGGCGCAGGTTGAAGAGACAACGTCCGATTACGACAAGGAAAAGCTGAAAGAGCGCCTTGCAAAGCTCGCGGGCGGAGTTGCCGTTATCAATATCGGCGCTGTAACCGAAGTTGAAATGAAAGAGAAAAAGCATCGCGTTGAGGATGCCCTTTCCGCCACGCGCGCTGCTCTTGAGGAAGGCATTATTCCAGGCGGCGGCTCGGCGCTCATTCAGGCAGCAGCCGCGCTTGACAAGGCGGACATCTCTGACCTTTCAGATGATGCAAAAATGGGCTTTAAGATTGTAAAGCGCGCCCTTGAAGAGCCTATCCGCCAGATTGCTATTAACTCAGGTGCTGACGGCGGCGTTATTGCGGAACAGGCCCGCAACGAAAAGAAGGGCATAGGCTTCGATGCCGCCAAAATGGAGTGGGTGGATATGCTCAAAGCCGGCATTACTGACCCGGCAAAGGTAACTCGCTCGGCGCTGCAAAACGCGGCATCTGTTGCAAGCCTTCTTCTGACCACGGAATGCGCCATCACCGACCTGCCGGAGAAGAATCCTCCTCCAGCTCCTGCGGCCGGCGGCATGGACGGAATGTACTGATACAGAAAACACCTTTGCTTGAAGGATTTTAGCGAAAAAGCCGGGGCTAAGCCGCTCCGGCTTTTTTATTGCTCGCAGGTTATTCCTGTTCCCCCTTTGCCATTGCAGAGAGGTTTGAAGGCGAAAAAAAAGCTCAATTTTTTAGTAAATAATAATCATTACTGATTGACAGATTTTTCTTTGGTCGCTATATTCAAAATGCTTTCGCCGGCAGGCTGTCGGCAGATGTTTTTTCAGGAGGCGATTATATGTCTATGATCAACAAGGAAATTGTGGATTTCACGGTGCAGGCCTTTCACAACGATACGTTTAAGCTTGTAAAAAAAGCCGATGTGCTCGGCAAATGGGCTGTTTTCTTTTTTTATCCGGCAGACTTTACCTTTGTTTGCCCGACAGAGCTTGAGGACCTTAACAACAAGTACGCTGATTTCAAGGCGGCAGGCTGTGAAGTTTATTCCGTTTCCTGCGACACCCATTATACTCACAAGGCGTGGCATGACGCATCTGACCGCATTAAAAAGCTGCAGTATCCGATGCTTGCAGACCCGACACATATTCTTGCAAAAGGCTTTGATGTCTACATTGAAGAGGAGGGCATTGCAGAGCGCGGAACCTTTATCGTTAATCCCGAAGGCAAAGTTGTGTCCTACGAGGTAAACGCAGGCAATGTAGGCCGCAATGCTGACGAGCTTTTGCGCAAGCTGCAAGCGTGCAAGTTTGTCCATGAACACGGCGATGAGGTTTGCCCCGCAAAGTGGCAGCCAGGAGCTGAAACCCTCAAGCCCGGCATTGACTTGGTCGGCAAGCTTTAAGCCGAATGCTCCCCGCGCTTGCGGGGAAATTGAGCAGAGGCGATGGGCTTCCAAGGAGGCAAAATGAGCGAGCTTTACGATGTGGTTGTTATTGGAGGAGGACCCGCGGGGCTTACAGCGGGATTGTACCTTGCGCGCGCTAGATACAGGGTTATTGTTGTAGAAAAAGAGCGCTTCGGGGGGCAAATTACAATTACCAGCAATATTGTAAATTATCCCGGAGTTGAGCATTCAAGCGGTGCCGAGCTTACGGAAGCAATGAGAAAGCAGGCCGAAAGCTTTGGTGCCGAGTTTCTGTTGGCTGAAGTAACGGGACTTGACATGACAGGCGATGTCAAGGTTGTGCATACAAGCCGCGGCGAGCTTGAATGCTTTGGCGTTCTGCTTGCTACAGGAGCTCATCCGCGCATGATAGGCTTTCCGGGCGAAGAAGAATTCCGAGGGCGCGGCGTAGCCTACTGCGCTACCTGCGATGGCGAGTTTTTTAGCGGCAAGGATATTTTTGTTGTTGGCGGAGGCTTTGCAGCTGCGGAGGAAAGCGTGTTTTTAACTAAATACGCTCGGCACATTACAATCCTTGTGCGCGGGTCAGATTTTATATGCGCGCAGGCTGTAGCGGAACCGGCAAAGAATCACGAAAAAATCACCGTGCTTTACAATGTCGAAGTCGAGGAAGTGAACGGCGATAGAGCCTTGCGCTATTTAAGGTACCGCAACACGGTTACGGGCGAGGCAACGGAATACCGCGCTCCTGAAGGAGACACGTTCGGGGTTTTTGTTTTTGCAGGGTACACACCTGCAACGGAGCTTGTGCGCTCTCTTGCCGAGTGCGACGCGCGGGGCTACATTGTTACCGACAAGAGCCAAAAAACAACCTGCGAAGGGCTTTATGCCGCGGGCGATGTTTGCATTAAGCCGCTGCGCCAAGTTGTAACGGCTGTAGGTGATGGAGCGCTGGCGGCAACGGAACTTGAACGCTATGTGAACGCCATGCAGAAAAAAACGGGTCTTCACCCAACGCCCCCTGCTTCCAAGCCGCAGGCGGGAAAGCCCGCATCTAACGGTGGCGGCACAGGCGAAGACAGCCTCTTTTCCGATGAGGCGCGCTCGCAGCTTGACACGCTTTTCCAGCGGATGGAGACCTCCTTGAGGCTGAAACTCTATCTTGACGACACGTCTCTTTCTGCGGAACTGAAAAGGTATATGGAAGAGCTTTGTCGGCTTACGGACAAGCTTTCTTTTGAAACAGAGACGGGCGAGTTGTCCGACCACCTTCCCTGCGTGCGCGTCTGCCGCGAAGACGGAAGCTGGACGGGGCTTGCTTTCCACGGAGTGCCCGGCGGGCATGAGTTTAACTCTTTTGTGCTCGGCCTATACAATGCGGCGGGTCCCGGCCAGTCGCTTGACGAAGAGACGCTCGAAGCCATACACAGCATTGGGACTGTCAATTTGAAAGCGATTGTCTCTCTTTCCTGCACAATGTGCCCTGACTTGGTGACAGCGGCGCAGAGAATCGCTGCCGAAAACGAGAGCGTTACAGCCGAAGTTTACGACTTTAACCGCTTTGACGATTTGCGCGAAAAATACAATGTAATGAGCGTCCCCTGCCTTGTAGTAAACGACGGGGAAAAAGTCTCGTTCGGCAAGAAAAACATAACGCAGATTATCAACTTGATAAAAAGAGAAGGCTGAAAACCCCGTTTGCTTGCCCGCCTCCATTCGCCAGTGGCGGGCAAGCGGCTTACTTACTGCGCGTATGCGGCAATAGCAAGGTTCATTAAGCCGGAAGCCTTTTCCGCGGCGAAGCGGTCAGGGCAGGAAAGGGAAATGTTAAGCCAGAGGCTCATTGCGAAATCGCGCGAGCCCGCTCGCATTAAAGCAAGCCCGAACTGCAAAAAGGAATCCCAGATTTTGTTTTCAGATGCCCACGCTGCAATTTCAGCATGCCGCGAAGCCCTGATTACAGTGTCTCCAAAAGAAGAAAAGCTGTATTCAAATTCGTATTCCTTTACCGCGTTTTCAAGAAGCGTGAACGCGGTAACGGCGGAAAGCACGGCGGCGGGGAGAGCGCGTTCTACCCTTCCGCCTGATTCAAGATAAAGATCGGCAAGCTCCCTGTAAGCCTTTAAGCCCTGCGGATTGTCATTGCGGTAGAGCGTAAAGAACTTGACAAAGGCAGGGGAAGCCGCTTCCGCAGCGCCGCTAACGCCCGAAACGCTTCCCTGCGGCGAGGAAATGTCTTCTTGCGCGGTACGCATCATGGCAAGAAGCGCCTGGCTTTCGTTTCCTGGCGTTCCGAAAAGGAGATCGTCGGCAAGCGCAAGCAAAAGATAGTTTTCCCGCGCTCCCTGGTTGCCCGAAAAGCCTGCCAAGTCCGCCATTCTGTACGCGAGCGCTATTTTATCGTCCGGCACGTCAAAAAGGCTGCGGTTTTCCCAAGCTCTCTCATAAAAGGAGAGCGCCAGCGCGTACTCTCCATCGGCTTCATAGACAATGCCGATAAAGACATCGGCTTCGGGCAGGCTGCTTGAGCTTTCAAGCCACGAGATGAGAGCAGAAAAAGAGCCGCCGAAGAAACTGTCTGTGTGCTTTGAAAGAACGCGCTCAATTATGCCCGCGGCGGCAAAATTTTCCCGCGCAAGAAGCAGGGAATAAACAGCGGAAATGCTGTCTTGCGCCCGCCTTATTTCACGCTCAGGAAGCGCCCGCTTCAATTCGGCTGCCATTGCAGAAATCTCTTCAACGTGAATGCGCCGCGCCTCTTCCACAAGAACAAAGGCTGAACCCGTATCGCCTCTGTCAAGGCAGAACTCCGCCTGACGGAAAAGAGCCCAGACATTGGCGCTTATAAGGCTGCCCGACCCGTTTCGGCTTTCGTTTGCAGCGGAAATGCTCGCCACAGAGCTTGCAACCCTGCCGCCCTGCTGCGCCTGTGCAAACGCCGAAACCGAAAGCAAGAAAAATGCAGCGGCAAGCGCCGCCCTAAAAACTGAGCTGTGTTTCACAGTCTGGCAAGCTCCTCTTCAAATGCCGCGTCAACGGCGAAATCTCCGCCTTCTGAAACGGAGAGCTTTCGCACAACCTCGCCATGACGGAAGATTACTGCGGTATTGCCTGCGCCCGTTATGCCAATGTCGGCGCGCTTTCCCTCGCCGGGTCCGTTTACAACGCAACCCATAACAGCTACGGTTATGTCTTTTTTCATTGCGTAAAGCCTGCCTTGCCAGCGGTTTACAAACCCGTGAACGTCAAAGCCCTGCCTTCCGCAACGCGGACAGCTTACAATCTTTACAGACGAGCCCCCTGCGCCGCATTCGGAAAGAATTTCCCGCGCGGCAATGACTTCGCTTTCAGGCGTGTCGGAAAGGCTTACGCGGACGGTAGAGCCAATACCCTTCTTTATTAAAGAAGAAATTGCAAGCGCGCTTTTCACAATTCCCGCTATAAGAGGCCCTGCTTCCGTAACGCCGACATGAAGCGGAATGTCAGACCGTGAGGCAAACTCCTCGTTGCAGGCGACAGTTTCCGAGACGGAAGAAGCCTTCATCGAAACTACAATGTCGAAAAAGCCCTCATCTTCCAAAAGCGCAGCCTCGCGCGCGGCGGCTTCAGCGAGGGCGGAGGCGCGGCTTATTTTTCCTTCTTCTGCTTGCGCGGCTAAGTCCTTAGGCAGCGAGCCGCTGTTTACGCCAATCCTTATTGGAACGCCGCGCTCCTTAGCTTTTTTTGCGACAGCCCTAATGTTTTCTTTTGAGCCAATGTTTCCGGGATTTATCCTTATTTTGGC
>CAZDXD010000099.1:0-5222 GCA_964509415.1 uncultured Treponemataceae bacterium | reverse complement strand
GCGGGGCACTTGGACGCTTCTCTCATACACGAGGCGGCAATCGGCAAAATCGCGGGCGAGCAAATAACAAAGCTGCGCACTTTCGGGCTTACAGAAGAAGAAGCCGAAAGCAGGATTATCGAAGGCTTTCTTAAAGGCTAACAAAGCCTTTGCTCTATTCTTCTTCTGGCCAGAGCTTGACAGCGCCAAACCAAAGGTTTTCTAGGTCGTAAAAGGCGCGGGCAGGAGCTGTCATCAGGTGCACGACAATATCGCCAAAGTCAAGGAGCTGCCACTCTTCCGACGTGGAGTTCCTCTGCCTTACAGGCATCGGGCGCACTCCCATCGCGGCAGCTCCGTCTAGAGCCGCCCTGTAAAGGCCGCCCATGTGCACGGAGCTTGCAGCCGTGGCTATTACAAAAAAATCCGTAAAAGCGCTAAGCTCGGATATGTCGAGCACTGTTACGCCTTCCGCCTTTGCGTCCTCAAGAATCCGCGCAAGAGCAAGCGCGCATTCTCTAGCGTCGGCGGCGGGGCTTGCAAGCTGCTTTTTTTCTGCTGTTCCTTTCATTTTCTCCTGCCCCTCCCCTATCTGCGGGAGCCTGTAACATATCTTCCGTTAAAGTCGCTGCCGAGTATAATTGTAAAGTCAATGGTATACTCCGTGTCGCTCGCCGTGCTCTCATCGTCTACAGGAGCTGTCTCTATGTTGGAGCACTGAATTACCTGCGCGACAGCGCCTGCAACGGAACTTGCACCGATTCTGTCTATAATCACCGTTTCCGCGTAATCGCTCGACGGGGCGTTTGCCACGCGGACTATATCGTATCCGAATCCCTGGTAAAGCTCCGATGTTCTCCTTGCAAGCCCCTGCGTTGACGTGCCGTTAAGGATTTCAATCGCGTAAATGCGCTCAAATTCGTCTGCATTTTCGGAGAGGAAACTCGCAAATGTCTGGTTGATTGTTTGCTTAAAGAGGTCGCCGTCATAAAAGGGAAAAAGCATTTCCTCGCCGTCGACAAGCCTAACCGAGCCGCGCATTTGGCGCGGGTTTAAGCGCTCAACATCAATCCGCGAAAGCCCCGTTAAAAGAGTTTTGAAAGAGGCGCCTGAAACATTGGAGGCAAAGCACGAGGATATAAGCGGAAAAACATCGTCAGAAAAGGCGAAAGTCCCGTTGTCGTTCAGCGCGCGCAAAAAAGCCATAACCGCCTGCTGTTTTCTTATTGTCGCCGCATCTTCCAAGTCATCTTCGGATTCATACGTCATAAAAAGGCGCGTTTTGTCCCCGTCAAGGGTAACGGAGCCAGAAGGCAAAAGGACGCGCTCCTCAAGCTGAGGGGCGGCGCTTGAATCATCCGACGGCATGTAAATGTCAACCGGCGCGGGGATAAAAAGGTTAAGCCCCGAAAGAACGTCTACAAGCATGGCGAAATCGTCAAAGGATATGACAGCGTAAAAGGGAATTGACGTGCCGGCAAGGCTTTCAATTTCGCGGCGGAAGGCTTCCCGCCCCCGTTCCCTGTAAAGGGACTCGACTGTCGCCGTGCGCGAGAGGCTTCGGATAATGAGCCCCGTTTCAGGCGGAATGTCGAACATTGCGCCGCGGCGGTTTTCGGGATAATAGGTTATTATATTGGAAGAAAACGGCGCGCCGTCCTTTTCGATTATAAAAAGCACATTGAGCAGGCTGCCGTTGCGGATAATTTCCGCGACAAGGTCAGTGCGCAATTCGATGACAAGAACAACCACAAAAGTAACCAGAATGGCCAATATGACAATGAGAAAGACGGCGCTTTTACTCAGCTTCACGCAGCTCCTCCAGCATTTCCAAAGTTTCGGGCGCGATGATTTTTCCGGTTTTATTAAGATATTCGATATTGTTTTCAATCACCTTGACGATCATTTTGGTAAAATCGAGCCTTAAAATCTCTTGCCGCGCTTTCTCTGAAAGCCCCTTGCGGCCAGGCTCAAGCTTGTCGGCAACAAAAAGAACGCATCCAAGCGGGCAAAGCCCCCTGCGCCCAAAAGTGTGCCAGCGCACGGCATCAAGAACGTTTTCGTCAGTAACGCCAAAGCGCTCCATTATGAGCTGTGCTGCCGCGCGACCGTGCAAAAGGGAGGGCTTTTGCGCCTCAAGCTCGAAAATAGGAAAACCGTCTTTTTTTGCAAGCGCCATGAGGTCTTCTTCAGAAAATTGCTTGCAGATGTCGTGGGAAATGCCTGCAAGAAAGCCTAAGCTGCCGTCAAGCGAAAAGCGCTCGCAGAGCTCGCGGCACAGCTTTGCAGTCCGCAGGGAGTGCTCGTATCTTGGCTTTGAGAGAATGCCCGATGCATACGCTTTTATTTTCTTTATTGTGCCGGCTGTGCTTTTGTCAGGCATAAAGTCCTTTTTCAATAATATAGCCGCTAACGGCTTCGGGGACAAGATAACGCCAGCTTTTGCCGCAAGCTATCCGCCGCCTTATGTCAGACGATGAAACCGAAAGCTCAATGTTATCCGCAAAAAAAACGGAGGCGCTTTTGCTCATTCCAGGGAAAAGAATGCTGACAGGTTTGCTCCCTTGACCCCCTGAGCCTTTCATTTTTGCAAAAGCAACTGAAAAGCCAGGCCTGCGGGCAAGGATTATATCTGCCATGCCGACAATTTCTTCCGCGCGGTGCCATTTATAAAGCGATGAAACCAAGTCAAAGCCTAGCACAAGGGCGGGCTTATCCGTTAGGCTTGAGCCATAGTTTTCAATTACAAAGCGCAGGGTATCCACAGTGTACGAAACGCCGCCGCGCTTAAGCTCGCAGTCCGAAACCGACAAAAATGAGCTTCCGGCAGAAGCCCGACAAAGCATTTCGAGGCGGTCTTCCGCGCTCACGAAGTTCTCCGAAGTTTTAAGCGGGGAGATAAACGTCGGCACAAGGAGCACCGTGTTAAATCCAAGCTCGCCGTGAACGGCATCCGCTAGGGCAAAGTGCCCTATATGCGGCGGATTAAAAGAGCCGCCGAGTATGGCAAGGCGCATTGCTTATGCTTTTCCTCGCCGCTTGCGGCTTAAAGACACAGTTGCGCCAAAGTATTCAGGGCCATAGTCGGGGTAGTCAATATCCTCTAATTCCGCCTGCATAAAAGCGGGAACGGGCGCGTTCTCCGCCATGCCGCGGCTTTTGCTGTTATCCCCTGCCCTATCATCTTCGGAAGGCGCAGCTTCTGCATTTGCAACAAGGGAAGCAAACGCATCTTTTAGCTCGCTCAAGCCGCGCCTTCCCAAAACGGAAACGGCAAGCACGTCAGCTTCAGGCGAAATGTCCCGAACCGCCTGCCGCAATTCGGCAAGCCGCTCACTTGTGCCGGGCAGGTCAAGCTTTGTGCCAACGACAATCCGCTTTTTTAAGGCAAGCTCGGAAGAAAAGGCTTTAAGCTCTTTAAGAAGCGCAGGGTAAGCTGCAGCGCAGGCGGCATCAGAGAGGTCAATTATAAAGGCGAGCGCAGCCGTGCGCGAAATATGCTTTAGGAATCTTGTGCCAAGCCCCGCGCCAACCGACGCTCCCTCAATAATGCCCGGAATGTCCGCAAGCACAATGTCCCGCGGGCTGGTCGGGCTGCCAATGCGAAGAACGCCAAGATTAGGGATTTTTGTTGTAAAGGGGTATGCCGCAATTTCGGGGCTGGCGTTTGTAAAGCAGTCTAAAAGCGTGGACTTCCCCGCGTTCGGGAAGCCGACAAAGCCTATGTCCGCGATAATGTTAAGCTCAACCTTAACCTTGAGGCACTCGCCCGGCTGCCCCGCAAGAGCCGTTCTCGGCGCTTGGTTTACAGGCCCTTTAAAGTGGCAGTTGCCCCAGCCACCGTTTCCGCCTTTAAGGAAAACAAAGCGGCCGCTTCTTTCATCGCCAAAATCAAGAAGAACCTTGCCCGTTTCCGCGTCCTTCAAGACACAGCCTGGCGGCAGCGGGACAACGCAATCTGCGCCGTCAGCGCCAAAGCGCCTGTTTCCCTGCCCGTCAAGCCCGTTTTTTGCCTTGAAAGTCTGCTTGTGCCTCAAATGAGAGAGAGTGCGCAGATTTTCGCGAATTTCAAAAACAAGATCGCCACCGCGCCCGCCGTCGCCGCCTGAAGGCCCGCCGTTTGGAACATATTTTTCGCGCCTGAATGCGGCACAGCCGTTCCCGCCCTTTCCGGAAGAAACGGTTATGACAGCCTCATCGGCAAAACGAATCATGAAAAGGGGTTATTCGCCCGCAGGAACAACAGAAGCGAGGCGGCGGCCTTTTCTGCGCTGATACGTTACAATGCCGTCAGCCTTTGCAAAAAGAGTGTCGTCCCCGCCGCGCCCTACGTTATCGCCGGGGTGTATTCTAGTCCCGCGCTGGCGAACAAGAATAGAGCCCGCGCGGACTGTCTGCCCGCCGTAAACCTTTACGCCAAGATATTTCGGGTTTGAATCGCGGCCGTTTTTAGAGCCGCTTCCGCCTTTTTTGCGTCCCATTGTTATCCTCCGTTAAATGCTTTAGCTAAAATACTGCGCCTAAAAGCCGCCGCTATGCGAACTCCCTGCGCAACGACACGGCGTTTGGAAATTCCTCCGCAAGGGAAGCTATGCCGCGCGAAAGAAATTCCGCCGCGTAAAAAAGGCATTCCCCGCTTTTATCGGGAAAATCGCCCGCGCTTATTTGCAACGTGCCCCTTCCCGCGGTGCGCACGGAAGCCGATGGCACAAAGGCTTCCAAAACGCCTGCTGTTGTCCTAAAAAGCGCGGAAACAGCCGCGCAGACAGGGTCACCTGACGCGCTATTCATTCCCGCGTGCCCTTGAGCTTCCGCAAGGACAAGACAGCCTTTCTTTCCGGTAACAATCCGTACCGAAATCACTTCCCTGTTAAACTCCCGCGATGTCCTCAACGGTAATCATTGTGTAGCGCTGGCGATGCCCATATAGCCTGTGATAGTCCTTTTTGCTTTTGTGCTTGAACACAATCACTTTCTTGTCGCGAACGCTCTGCCCGACAAGAGCCGTAACCTTAGCGCCTTCAACATACGGAGCGCCGACTTTTACGCCGCCCTCGCCGCTTACAAGAAGCACCGAATCAATATCGATTTTAGAGCCTTCTTCAGCGTTGATTCTGTCTACCTTTAGAACCGCGCCCTTTTCGGCTTTATACTGCTTTCCCTTGTACTCAATAAGCGCGTACATTTCTTAAAACCCCTCACATTGAGCTATTTATCGAATGGACACTATAGCCTGAAAGCGC
>CAZDXD010000098.1:0-5262 GCA_964509415.1 uncultured Treponemataceae bacterium | reverse complement strand
GCCCATTCTTGTTTACCCGACGCTGCACTACCAAAACGGCGGCGTAGAGATTGACAGCCGTTGCCACACATCCGTGCCGCGCCTGCTTGCGGCGGGGGAGGTTACAGGCGGGGTGCATGGCAAAAATCGCCTTATGGGGAACTCCCTCCTTGATGTTATTGTCTTTGGAAGGCAGGCAGGCATTGAAGCGGCGCGGCTTGCCAAGGAAGTTGAAATGCCTAAAAAGATTAACGCACATCACGTTAAGCTCTTTATTGAAGAGCGCAAGGCGGCAGGGGTTTTAGGCGATGCGGTGTCGCCCAAGTTGTTGCCGAGGTACGGGAAGAGCTTAGACGTATAGGGTGGGGCAAGAAGCTAAGTGCACGGGTGCGTGAAGAGCGACAGCCTCTGATATTCCGCACAGGCACAGGTTAGCGCGCCAACGCCTCCCGCCAGCGCTCGATAAGCCGCTCGTCGCTCCATGAGGCGTTCGCGGGGCTTGTAGAAGGAAGGCACGCGGCCTTAATTCCTGTCTGCGCTTCCATGTATTTCCTATAGAGTGAGTACGCCTTTTGCCCGTTTGAAAAAACGCGCTCTATTTTGGCTTTGCGTAAAATTGCGCTTAAATCGTTCGGTACGGCATTTTTAATGCTGCTGTCCGAAGAGCCTTGAATTTCGCAGGAATGGATTACGTCCCAAAGCGCAAAGCCGTTTTCGAGCAGCAGAGCAATTTTTTCCGCGGTTGTTTCAGGGATAGGAGCGCCGCAGACAGCCGCTATCACTTTCCAAAAACGGTTTTTCGGATGCGCGTAGAAAAACGCTTCTTCCCGCGACTTTGCCGATGGAAAGGAGCCGAGAATCAAAATCCGCGATGTTTCGCTGTAGACAGGCGGAATTGTGTGAATAACCGTCACTTCACTCATCGTTTGCTTTTCTTATATCCTACACTGTACTTTTCAGATTGTTCAATTATATAATGCGGACGAGGGCTTTATGTACTCTTTTAAGACATATTCTTCTTTGCCAGATGACGCGATGGCTATCCGCAAGGCTGTGTTTATCGAAGAACAGGGCTTTATTGACGAGTTTGACAGCCATGACGCGGCTGCAAGGCATATTGTCCTTTATAGCGATAACGCGCCTATAGCTTGTTGCAGGTGTTTTGAAGGCGAGGAGGCGGGCGTTTATGTCATAGGGCGCTTTGCCGTCCTAAAGGAATACAGAAAACAGGGTGTCGGGAAGATTTTGCTTGAAGAAGCCGAGCGCCAAATAAGGGAGGCAGGCGGCAAGGAAATAAGGCTTGCCGCGCAGCTGCGGGCTAAAGGCTTTTACGCAAAAGCGGGCTATTCGCCCCGCGGCGATGAGTTCTTAGAGCAGGATTACCCGCATGTGTGGATGGGAAAGAGTTGTTAGCTCTATATCTTCTCCAAATCCCATATCTCCTTTGCCGCCTCTATAATCTTGTTAAAGCGCCTTTCTATGGCGGCCTTGTCCCAAACGGGATGCTTAGGGTCAGTTACAAAGCTTATTATCTCCTTTTCTTGATTTAAGGGATTGTTCTCGCCGTATATTTCAAGCTTTTCTGTAAAAGGGCGGTTGCTTAAATGGGAATTTTTTGTCGTTAACGCCAAGTTGCCAACGCAATTTAGCCAGCCGCCCGACTCAATTCCCTCGCTCTTGTTTTTCTCGTCATTATACACGCCGTAGCCGTCAGCCAAAGGATTGTCGGGCGTTCTCAGGTTTTGCGGGGCAATGTGCTCAATGCTTTCGTTGGAGGCGACATCCTCCCAAGAAACCTTAAGTGCAGGATATTCCTCATTGTACAGGTGCTGCTCGTAGCGCCACAGCAGGTAATTGTCCACGCGGTTGCCGTAAAACCAATCCCACATGCAAGCGATCATTTCCTCATCGCTCCAGAATCTCCACCATCCATTAGTGTTAAGCCAGCCCTTAATGTCATCTATCATCTTGGTAAAGCTTTCGACGTCGTTTCTCTCCCTAAAGACTTGAAGGCGGCTTTCTATTTCCGCGCGCCCGCCCCTAACCAAAGAGCGGAATGTCAGGTTTTCCATCAGCTTTACAAGGCGGCAAAACACATTATCGTCCACGCCTAAAAGCCGCGCCTTAATGAGCATGGGATACGAAATCGCCATATTATTCATGCGCCTTAGGTTTGCAACATAAAAGGCGGTTTCTTTGTCATAAGAGTTTGATTCAATCTTTTGGACAAGGGCAAATGCTACAGGCAGGCCGTCAGCAAATTCCATTATTTTGTTTCTCTGCTCTTCTTGGGACTCTTTAAGCCAGTCCTTAACCTCAGACACAACATTCCTGCTATAGTAGCCTTGCGGACCTTTTGCCCTCCAGTAATAGTTGAGGACAGTATCCTCATGCAAGGATATGTTTACAATGCCCTGGTATATGTCCTTAAAAACATTTTCCAAATGAGCTATGTCGCTTTCACTGTTCTCCGACTTAAAAAGCTGCATCATCAAGTAGGATTTAAGAACCTCAAGGTTGGTAAGCCCCTTTCCCCTGTCATTCTGGTAAGCGAATATTTGCGCCGCCTCCAGCTTGCTTCCTACCTCGTATGTGGTAATGGAGGCTTCCTGCAGCTTTTTAATCCAATTGCGGATGCATTCCACAGAAGCCTCTTTTAGCCGCTTTTCAAAGTACTTGCGCGCCTCGTGCATGGCAATGCGCGACTTTGAAGTAAGCTCCTCCGGCAAAACAGGCTCCTTGTATTCAATAATTGCATTCTCAAAAAAATTATTGTCGTAGTCCACAGCCTCAAATCTTGCTATGTTGCGCCTTGCATCTTTTAGGTAGTATTCGGCAAGGTCATCCCGCAATAGCTCAAGCTCTTTGGCGCCGCCCTCGCCTTGCCACTCCTCCTTGCGCAAGCCTAGAACCTTCCTCGCCGCGCTAAAGAAGATAATGCAGGTGGTAAGGCGCTGCTGCCCGTCAATGACATAAAAGGTGTCGCCCTCCTGCTCAAAGAGAAAGTGCCCCAAATAGTACTTCTTGCCGCATTCGTTCAAGTCCTCAATGAATTGCGAAAGTTGCTCTTCTTCCCAAGAGTACGCCCGCTGATAGTTGGGAACGACAAACCGATACTTGCGGTTTCCGAACAAGCCTTCAATAGTTGTTGAAGTTTCCATAAACTCATCTCCTCTATATATCCAATATTTTGATTGCAATCTGCGCGCACGCTTCTGCGTCCGCCAATGCGTGGTGGTGGTTTTGTAGGTCGTAGCCGCAGTACGCAGCCACCGTTTGCAGCTGGTGGTTGGGCAGCTTGCCGCCAAAAGCAGCCCGTGAAGCACGGCAAGTGCAATAAAAGGTGTAGCCAGGATAGTCCATGCCGTAGACGGCAAAGGCTGCCTTCAGGCAGCTTTCGTCAAACTGGCTGTTGTGGGCAACTAGGGGCAGGTCTCCTATAAGTTCTGCCGCCTTGTCCCATACTTCTGGAAAGAGCGGAGCGTCCTTTGTTGATTCCTTTGTAAGGCCGTGAATCTCCGTAAAATCATCCCAATAGTAGTTGGGCTCTGGGCGGATAAGGCTGTAGAACGAGTCAGCAATCTCCCCATTCCGCACAATGACAACGCCGACACTGCACACGCTGGAGCGCTCCCCGTTTGCGGTTTCAAAGTCTATTGCTGCAAAGTTTTTCAAATTTTTCTTTACCACTTTTATTACAGAACAAGAACTAATATCAAAATCGCAATGGCTATTCCGCCTAGAAGTATCCAGCCAACCGGAGGGTGTTTAATCGCCCAAACTATGAACTTAAAAATGTGCTTTAAAATAAACCCCAAACAAGCGAATAAAAAAATTAATACTTCTAGCCCGCCCCCGCTTTCGCTGTCATCTTCGCTTGCGTTTGCGCTTGCGCTTGCACTGCTTCTTCTTTTTTCCCTGCGCCGCAGATTCCATGACTGCCCTTCATTGGTGGAGTAATAAAGCCCGTCTGACATTTGCGCTACAATTTCCTTTCCGTTGTCCACTAAGTCTAGGAACTCGTTACTGTAAGAGGCGGAGTAGCGCCGATTCCAACTCTGCCCCCCATTAGTGGAATACTCAATTTCATACGGGTATTCTGGGGAAATGCGTATTAGCTCTCTTCCCCTGTTAATCATTTGCGACATAAAAGCCACCTCCCATAAAAAGGGGAAGTCCCGCTGGCGAAACCAAGCCCCTGCTCATTAAAATAACCCCGCTATACGGCAGGGCTCTGCGCGTCTTTTTAGCTTTAACCGCCGAATAGCTTGACCTTAAGCGCTTGCAGAATGCCTACAATCAACACTTTTAGGAGTTCAAGAACCTCAAACAAATCGCCGCTCACCGCGCCATATACAATCAATATGATGATGGCGAAGGCAAACCCGCATCCTGTCCCTTGGCTGTCTTCGCTTTTATTTGAACTTCCGCTTTTGCTTGAACCTGCGCTTCTAGTTGAACTTCTTCTTTTTTCCCTGCGCCGCAGATTCCATGACCGGCCTTCATCGGTAGAGTAATAAAGCCCATCTGACATTTGGGCTACAATTTCCTTTCCGTTGTCCACTAACTCTAGGAACTCGTCACGGTAATAGCCGGAGGAGTAGCGCCGATTCCAATTCTGACCCCCATCAGTGGAATACTCAATTGTATGCGGGTTTTCTGGGGAAATGCGTATTAGCTCTTTTCCCCTGTTAATCGTTTTCGACACAAAGATACCTCCCTAGGGAAAGGGGGAAAGGGGGAAAGGGGGAAAGGGGGAAAGGGGGAAAGGGGGAAAGGGGGAACTCTAGCTGTTAGCTAAACCCCGTCCGCTGCTCCAGCCTGCCGCCGAAACCCAGCCCCTACCCTTTGAAATACCCCAGCCATACGGCAGGGCTTAGCGCACATCTTGCGCTGTGGGATTAGTATAGCATGGCGTGAGCGGGCTGTCAAGGGAGATTTAGCTATTGTAAAAGTCTCCCATTAAAATCGACACAGACTTAGGCGTTGTAAAAAATCAACGCCCGGTCGAGAGCCGCAGTGCCGCTTTCGCCTTGCGACACGGTGGTTCTAGGCCGCCGGGTTTTGTGTTTTTCCCAAAACAGGCCGCCAGTTTCTTTCTAAGGCGAAAAGAGACTGGCGGCTCTTTTTTTCCGCCAGAAGGGAGAAATACAAATGGAAAAGACAATCACATCCCCGACCGCTTAATGTATCGATTTTGAAAAAAACTATTGACATGTGTGCCGCCGGTTACTTTTTGTAACTAAACAAATCGCGCCGCGAACCTTACATTCCCCTGCCTTC
>CAZDXD010000097.1:0-5265 GCA_964509415.1 uncultured Treponemataceae bacterium | reverse complement strand
TTCTTTACGGCGGAAAAGTCAAAGCCTTTCGGCAAGGCTTGCAAGCTGCTCGCGGTGCAAAAGCGCATTTACCGCGTTGTGGAAGACGAGGCGGAGCTTCAGCGCTTGAGCGGGAGCGTTCACCATCAGGGCGTTGTTGCGATGATTGCACAGCCTGAAATCCCGCGCCTTGACTTTGACACGCTAAACGAGTGGATTAAAAGAAAAGAGAAGATTATCCTCTGCGACAGGGTGAGCAACTCGCAAAACTTTGGCGCGATTATACGGAGCGCTGCCTTTTTTGGCGCGACAAAGATTGTTATAAGCTCAGAGAAGGAGCAATGCGGCATTACCACAAGCGCCTACCGAGTTGCGCGCGGCGGCATGGAATACGTTGACATTTATAAGGTTTCTTCCGCCGCGTGGCTTTTAGGCAAAACGGAAGGCAAGATGACGCGCATAGGAGCCAGCCACAAGGGGCGCGCGCACGTTTCTGACCTAAAGCGAATAACCAAAAGCACGGAAGGCGTTATCCTTGTGTTCGGCAACGAGGAGAACGGTCTTTCGGCGGAAGCGGTGAGGCAATGCGACTACCTTGTGCGCATACCAGGCACGGGGAAAATTGAAAGCCTCAACGTAGCGCAAGCCGCCGCCGTGTTTATCCATGCTCTTTCGGAATGCTTCCCCGAAATGCTGATGCAAGAACTCGCTGATAGCAAAGAAGGCGACATTGCGGAAGCGCCCAATGCGCAACCGCCCGCTGAGGAAAGCACACAAGAGAGCAGCAAGGGCGATGCCGGCAACAACGATAACGCTGACGACGACAGCTTCCCTGACCTTTCAAGCTCCTTTAGGCTGCACAGGATATTCTAAAAAGTTGGATTGAAGCGCACATTGGCGCAGAGTTTGTATTTTCCGCCCTTGCAGAACTCGCGCTTGCCGCGCATTGCAAACAAATCCAGCCATGTGGTAAGATTGCTATAAAAAGGAGTTTCCATGTACAGCCTTATTTTGCTTTTGGTTTTTCTTGCGGTGATGATTGCCGTAGGCGTGTGGGGAATGAAGAGAACGTCAACGCTCTCTGACTTCTTCTTGGGCGGCCGCTCGCTAGGTCCTTGGATTTCGGCGTTTGCATACGGCACAACGTATTTTTCCGCTGTTGTGTTTATAGGCTTTGCAGGCAAGCAGGGCTGGCAATTCGGCATGACCTCGCTCCTTATAGGAATAGGCAACGCGGTGCTTGGCGCGCTTCTCGCATGGCTTGTGCTCGGCAAGCGCACCCGCGTGATGACGCAGCGGCTTTCGGCAATGACAATGCCGGAGTTCCTTGAGGCGCGCTACGGCTCCGCGCACATGAAGATGGTTTCGGCGGTGCTCATCTTTGTCTTTTTGCTCCCCTACTCGGCCTCCGTCTTTAAGGGGCTAGGGCATCTCTTTGAAACGACATTCGGCATTTCATACGACTTCGCGCTAATCATCCTTGTGGGAATAACGGGGCTCTACCTTATACTCGGCGGCTACTTTGCCGTAACGCTTACGGACTTTATTCAAGGGTTTGTCATGCTTGCAGGCGCGATTATGATGTGCGCGCTTATAATCCGGCGCGCGGGCGGCTTCCCCGAAGCCTTCGTTGCCGCATCCGAAAACTACAAAGCGCACATTCCTATAGCTGAGCGCCCTTCCGCGCTTACCGTAGGCTCCCTTATTTTCATGACCAGCTTTGGCACGTGGGGCATGCCGCAGATGGTGCAAAAGTTCTACGCAATAAAAGACGAAAAGATGATAGGCAGGGCGGCGGTCATTACAACTGTGTTCGCGCTTATAATCGGCGTAGCGGCATATTCAACGGGCGTTTTAAGCCACGTCTTTTTTAACAATGAAACCGTGCCGCACACCGCGGCGGGAGAAGTCAACTACGACATGATTGTGCCGCAGCTTCTTACATCGTACCTTCCCGATTTCCTCATGGCGGTAATAATGCTCCTTGTGCTTTCGGCTTCAATGTCCACGCTTTCATCTATGATTTTAGTTTCGTCATCGGCCGTAACCATCGATTTGTACAAAGGCTACCTTAACCCCGCCGTATCGGAAAAAAGCTCGCTTGTGCTTATCCGCGTTTTAAGCGGCATATTTATTGTCTGCTCATACGCTATTTCAAGAATGCAGATAGGGTTCATCGTTACGCTGATGTCCCTTTCATGGGGTGTGCTTTCGGGCGCGTTCATGGCGCCGTACATACTCGGCATTTACAAAAAAAGCGTAACAAAGGCGGGCGCATATGCCGGCCTATTTTCGGGCGCGGGGCTTGCGGTAATCCTCTTCTTTGTAATGGGCGCTGAAAACTCGCCGCTTGCTTCAAGCATTGCGATGGTTGTGCCGTTTGCCGTTGTGCCTTTGGCAAGCGCGTTCACAAAGAAGGTTGACGGCAAAATTATTGCAAAAGCCTTTGGCGAAGGAATATAAGGGGTACAATATGAAAGAAATGGTTTTGCTTGGCGATGAGGCGCTGGCTCTCGGACTTCTTCACAAGGGAGTGTCCGGCTGCTTCGGGTATCCGGGCACGCCTTCTACAGAGGTTATGGAGTACCTAATTGAAAACGCGAGTGCCGACCCCGCAGCGGGGAATGCTGCGCCCGTCGCGCAGTGGTGCTCCAACGAAAAAACAGCGTATGAGGCGGCTCTCGGCTTTTCGTTTTCGGGGAAGCGCGCCGCAGTTACAATGAAGCATGTAGGCTTAAATGTGGCGGCTGACCCCTTTATGAATTCGGCTCTCTGCAAAATAAAGGGCGGGCTTGTCTGTGTTGTGGCTGACGACCCTTCAATGCATTCAAGCCAAGGCGAGCAGGACACGCGCTTTTACGCGGACTTTGCGATGATTCCGCTTTTGGAGCCTTCAAGCCAGCAGGAAGCATACGAAATGGCGGGCGAGGCGTTCGAGCTTTCGGAAAAATACAACGTGCCTGTGATTATCCGCATGGTAACGCGCCTTGCGCACTCCCGCGCTGTTGTTCGCGTAGCTGAAAAGCGCGAAAAGCAAAACCGCCTTGAAAAAGGCTCCGCGCAAGACTGGATGCTCCTCCCCGCGCTTGCCCGAAAGGACTATCAGGCGCTTATAGATGTTCAAGCTCCCCTTTTAGAGTGGGCGGAGAACAATCCGCGCAACGCGCTTTCTGTAAACTACAGGAGAAGCGACATTGCGATTATTACAAGCGGGCTTGGCAAAAACTACTATCAAGAGAACTTGAAAGACTACGAGGCAGCCTGCGGAGATGCGGGCTTGCCTTCCAGCTTGCATATATCGGGCTTGCCGCTGCCAAAGGCTTTGATAGAAAGAATAGCTAACGAGGCAGAGACGCTCCTAGTCATTGAGGAGGGAATGCCGTTTATAGAAAAGCAGCTAAGGGGGATGATTGCAGGCAAAAACCGCATTCGCGGCAAGTACGATGGCCTCCTCCCGCGCGCGGGAGAGCTTACCCCAGATACTGTAAGAAACGCGCTAGGCTTAAAGAATGCAGAAACCGCCGCCGACGAGATAGAATTGCCGCCGCTTCCTGCGCGTCCGCCTCAGCTTTGCAAGGGCTGCCCGCACCATGACTCATACACGGCGCTTAACCGCGCTGTCGAGCTGCTCAACAAAAAGGAAGCTGAAAGCGGCACTCTTTCAGACGGGGCAACATCTACGGTTGTAGCTTCTGACATCGGCTGCTATTCGCTCGGGGCAACGGCGCCGCTAAAGGCTATTGAGTCGATTGTCTGCATGGGGGCTTCCATCGGAATGGCGCGCGGGGCTTCCCTTGCGGGCTACAAGTACGCCTTTGCCGTTATCGGGGACTCCACGTTTATGCATTCGGGGCTCACGGGGCTCGTTGACGCAGTGGCGGCAGAAACGCCGCTAACTATCGTTATTCTTGACAATTCCACTGTCGGCATGACAGGCTGCCAGCCTACGATAATCCCTTCCAGCCGCTTTGCCGATGTGGTAAAAGGACTTGGCGTAAAAGAAGAGCACCTGCGCGTTTTGCAAGCGACCACTGCCAACTCTGAAGCTAATGCCGCCGTTCTTGTCGAGGAGGCGGAATACAGAGGCGTGTCCGTTGTCATTATGGTGCGGGAGTGCCTTGAAGCGTTCAGGCTAAGGAAGAAGAAAGAGGCAATTCAGGGCTAAGGGTAAGGGCTTAGAGAAGCGTTCACCTATGAAACTTTGCTTGCTTTGCCCCATGCGTCTAAGCTCTAAGTTCTAAAGCTCTAAGCTCTGAAATCAGCTAAACAGCTCCTTCACTTCCTTGTTGTAGATTTCCAGTATCTTAAAGCGCATAATTTCCTGCTTTGCGGAAAGCTCAACGCCGGGCTCAAAGGGCTTAGGGATTAGCGCAATGCGGTTAATGCGCTCAAATGGCCTAAAGCCGTTTTTCGCGCTCACGTTTTCGGCAACCTCCCGCTCTATAAGCCGCTTTGTTTCCGCGTGCGCGAGCACTGCCTTGTAGTCGCCGGGAACGCTGTTTTCTTCTGCCCACGCCATCACCTCTTCCTGCGAGGGAACAACAAGCGCGGCAAGGCACTTCTGGTCTTGCCCTATAACCATTGAAGCTGCGACAAACCGCGACTCGTTTATCTTCATTTCTATTGGGAGGGGCTCCACATTCTCGCCGCCGCGTAGGACGATTGTGTCCTTCTTTCTGCCGCGAAGGATAATCTCGCCGTCAAGCGTCTTTAGCCCCAAGTCGCCTGTGTCAAGCCAGCCGTCGGGGGAAAGGACGGCGGCTGTCAAGTCAGGGCGCTTGTAGTAACCTTTCATGACGTTCCGCCCCTTGACCATAACAGTGCCGAGTTTTCCCGGCGGGAGCTCCTCTCCGCTCTCGTCTACTATTTTAACGGAGCAGCAAGAGATTGCCGTGCCGATTGTGCCGAATACGGGCTTTGGGATTGGGCGCACGGCGACAACGGGCGCGGTTTCTGTAAGCCCGTAGCCTTCCACTACGCAGATTTTAAGCGCCCAGAAAAATGCGTCTATCGCGGGGGGAAGAGCGCCGCCCCCCGATACCCCGCCCCTAAAGGCGTTGCCCAGCTTTGCGCGGATTTTACCGTAAACAAGTACGCTTCCAAGAGCGTAGAAGGGCTTGAGCAAAACCCATGGGATAAAGGCGGTTGCCGCCTGAAGCGTGCGGACATTCTCGCGCATTCGCGGTCCGTTTCCAAGCACCATGCGGGAGCACGCACCGTGTGCAAGAGCTACGCCAATAAAAAAGCGGAACAGCACCCACGTCACGCCGCCTTTTTTGCGCATTG
>CAZDXD010000096.1:0-5327 GCA_964509415.1 uncultured Treponemataceae bacterium | reverse complement strand
CTGATGACTGCCGGCTGCGGACTGATGGCTCCTATACTGCGGCTTTAAGCTCCTTCTTCAAGTCCTCAGGCGTTACCTTGCGCGGCATGATGTCCTCCGGAATGATGGTTGGCTCTTGCCCGCCATCGTAGCCGCTTTTAAGTATTTTGTCCTTGCCGCCGCGATCTGAACGTAAGTCTTGCCCGCCTCGCGCTCCGCGATACATTTCAGCTTTAATCCAGCGCTGTACTGCCTGCGTTCTTTTTCCATTTTTCTCTCCTTCCGCTACCCTTCTTCAAGGTGCAAATGAGGGATCGAAAAGTGTTGCCAAAACGGGGTGCAGATCACAAGGGTCGCAATTTTGAAATCAAAAACTCTTAACTAAGGCTCATAAACTAAAAACTCATAACTGAGCCCGCTTTTTTCGTGCTTTTTAGCAAAAAAAACGCTGTTTGCTTGAATATTTCTCTTGACAGCGGAACAGGCAATGTGCATACTATAGTCAAACGATTAAACAATCGTTGAATTATTGATTTAAGGAGTGCTGTATGAAAAAGAGCTACAAGATTGAAGTTGACTGCGCAAATTGCGCAAACAAGATGGAAGCCGCCGCAAAAAAAACCGCGGGCGTTAAGGAGGCATCCGTCAACTTTATGACGCTAAAGATGAACGTTGAGTTTGAGGACGGGCATAACCCGGTCGACGTAATGCAACAGGTTCGCGCAGCCTGCAAGAAGGTAGAAAGCGACTGCGAAATCTTCCTTTAATTGCTAACCGCTGAAGGGGGCTTTTTATGCAGGAAGCGATAGTGAATATCTTGCTTGCCGCCATTATTGCTTTTGCGGCGACGGGGCTTGCTTCGGCTACGCGAAAGAGCAGCAGCATGACAAAAAAGCAAGCAGCGATGTTAAGGCGCATTTTGGCGGCAACGGCGCTTCTTTTGCTTTTGCAGCTTTTCGCGGAAGAGATGGCACTCCGCCTAGATGCTATCGCTTTAGGCGCAGGGTATGCGGCAAGGCTCATTCTTTATCTTGCTGACTACCTTATTATAGGCGGCGACATTCTCTTAAAGGCGGTCAAGGGCATAAGGCACGGGCAGGTTTTTGACGAAAACTTTTTAATGGCGGTCGCAACGGTTGGCGCGGTAGCCCTTGCAATTTACTCAGGGAGCGGCGACTACACGGAAGCAATCGCGGTTATGCTTTTTTACCAAATTGGCGAGTGGTTTCAAGGATACGCCGTTGGCAAAAGCCGCCGCAATATTACCGCCCTTATGGACATTCGCCCCGACTATGCCAACGTTGAACGCGACGGCAAGCTGATTAAGGTTGACCCCGATGAGGTAGAGGCGGGCAGCGTGATTGTAGTGCAGCCGGGCGAGAAGGTGCCGATTGACGGCGTTGTGCTTGAAGGGTCATCGACACTCAACACGGCGGCGCTTACGGGGGAAAGCCTTCCGCGCGACATTGCGGCGGGAGACGAGGTAATCAGCGGCTGCATTAACATGACGGGCGTTCTCAAAATAAGGACAACAAAGGAGTTTGGGGAGTCGACTGTTTCTAAAATCCTTGACCTTGTAGAAAACGCAAGCTCGCGCAAGTCAAGGTCGGAGAACTTTATATCGCGATTCGCGCGCGTTTACACGCCGGCGGTGTGCGCGGCCGCGCTCCTCCTTGCGGTTGTGCCGCCCATTGCAAGCCTTGCCGTGAGTTCCGCGCCCGCATGGGGCACATGGATTTACCGCGCGCTTACCTTCCTTGTTATAAGCTGCCCGTGCGCTCTTGTAATAAGCATTCCGCTTTCTTTCTTTGCGGGAATCGGCGGCGCGGGCAAGGCGGGCATTCTTGTCAAGGGCTCGAATTACCTTGAGGCGCTCGCCAACACTAAAATCGCTGTTTTTGACAAGACGGGCACGCTCACGCAAGGCGTGTTCACGGTGAACGCGATACATCACAGCGATATGGACAACGAAAAGCTCCTTGAGTATGCCGCGCTTGTCGAAAGCTCATCGTCGCACCCAATCAGCAAGAGCATTCGCAGCGCATACGGCAAGGAGCTTGACAGAAGCCGCGTTTCGGGCATTCAGGAAGTTGGCGGAAAAGGCATTACCGCTAAGGTTGACGGCATTGACATTGCGGCGGGGAGTGCCTCGCTTATGGAGATGCTCGGCATCAACTACATTAGCTGCCGCAGCGCGGGGACGATAGTCCACATGGCTGTAAATGGAGAGTACGCGGGACACATTGTCATTTCCGACGTTGTAAAGCCCGGCGCGAAGGAGGCGCTTGAACAGCTAAAGGCTGCGGGCGTAAGGCAAACCGTTATGCTTACAGGAGACACAAAAAAGGCGGCGGAGCAGGCGGCGGCAGAGCTTGGCATTGACACGGTTTATAGCGAGCTTTTGCCCGCTGACAAGGTGCAGAAGGTGGAGGAGCTTCTGGAAGCTAAGCCGCCTAAGCAGGTGTTAGCTTTTGCGGGGGACGGCATTAATGACGCGCCCGTCTTGAGCCGCGCGGATGTGGGCATTGCGATGGGGGCTTTGGGCTCCGATGCCGCTATTGAAGCCGCCGATGTTGTGCTTATGGACGACGACCCTGCAAAGATTTCTACAGCGATACGCATTTCGCGCAAGTGCCTGCGCATTGTCTGCGAAAATATTGCCCTTGCGCTTGGCGTTAAAGCTATTTGTTTGGTGCTGGGCGCCGCGGGCATTGCGAACATGTGGCTTGCGATTTTTGCCGACGTTGGCGTTATGGTTATCGCCGTCTTAAACGCGATTCGGGCGATGATGGTGAATTCAGAGATGAGAACTGCGAACTGAGGCTTAGATTATAGGGTAGGACAAGCAGAGGGGCTCTGCGAGCCGACGGCTTGCAGAGCTTGGTTGCCCTTCTGCTTAGCTTTTATACGCTTAGCTCTATCCTCTCACCTTGCCCCTGCATTGCGGAGCATATTCGCAATCTCCGTGTTCCCGTTATAATTGGCATATACTAGGGCTGTCCAGCCGATACTATCCTGCACATTCACGTCCGCTCCTGCATCAATAAGAACCTTCACGATGTCCGTGTGCCCGTTATAAGCGGCCTGCATCAGGGCTGTCGTGCCGTTCTGCGCATTCACGTTTGCGCCGGCGTCAAGAAGCAATATTACTGCTGCTGTGTTTCCGTTTTCTGCAGCGCTAATGAGAGCTTTATTAAGATCATCTGCGTTGGCATTGCCAGCTTCAAAAGCGCTAATAAGCGCCTCTGCCGCGGCGGTGTCTTCGGCATCCGCGGCAACATTGCCTGCTTCGGCAGTATCAACATTAGTTGTATCAATTGGAGCGGCATTGTTTGTAGCGCAACTCGCTACGGCAAGGCAAAGAAACAAAAGGGCAATAAGTCTTGCGGGTTTGTTCATATTCATCAGGTTTTCTCCTTATATATATTGAAGATAGCGGCGCACTAACTTGCGCTTTTAATAGCATAAACCAAATAGGCGATTTGCGCAAGGCATATATCAGAGTTTAGCTAAGGGTTTCGCTTTTAGTTCTGCTAAATTTACCTCGCCGATAACGTATAATATCTTTCGCAAATTCGAGTATACAAAAAAAAAAAGACACGGCAGTGGCAAAGGCAGTGGAGCGTGGCATAGAGGAAACGCTTGCCTACTATGACTTTCCAGCTGAGCGCTGGAGGCATATACGCACAAACAAGAGAATGATTCTTACTTACAAAACGTCAGCCGACGATTTACGGGCGAAGTATAGCCTATACCGTGTCGAAGTATAGCCTATACCGCGCGCCTGTATGGGCGATTTGCAAAACGTCAGGCGTAAGCTGATGGATCGCGCAGCGTAGCTTCTAGCGAATCGCGCAGCGTAGCTTCTAGCGAATCGCGCAGCCAAGCTCAGCAAGCCTTCCGTCGCTATCGCGCCGTCGGCTCGCTGGGCAGCTTCTAGCGAATCGCGCATGGAGCGCCTAAACATGGTCGCAGAGGAGACACAACAAGGGCTTTGAGGATTTTGTTCTAATGGGGCTTGCAAAAAATTTGCGAAAGATTATTGACAGTACCATCTCGCCCCCGCACTAAGGGATTTTTCATTCATGTCCATCATGTATTCTCCTTAATATATTGAAGAATGGCGGGTTGCGCGGCTTTCTTCTGCATTATAGCACATCGACACCCTCTTTTTTTTAGGCAAAGGATTGGTGAGAGGGAGGATAGCTATTAGCATTTAGGGTACAAGCAAGAAGAGTTTAGTTGACAGTTAACAGACCGCCCTGCCTAGCGAGCTGACAGACAAGCCACGGCGGTATTCGCAACGCAGTTTCCAGCGGGCTTGCAGAGCTTACCCCGCCCCATACGCCTAACTTCTCAACTCTGAATAGCTTTTCCCCGTCGCAAGTAAAAGAGCACCCCCTCAACCTCAGCGTCGGGGAACTTGTCGACAAACAAGCCTTTAGCCGCCTTCTTGTAGGCTTGCATTTGGTCCTTGTAAATGGCGGGGTTCTCCTCCTTGTCTGTCTTGTAGTCAACAACAAAGAGCGTGCCGCCGCTCTCAAAGACCAAGTCCATCTTGCCGGAAACAACGCAGGTGCCCAATCCATCCACTTCTGTCCTTATCTTAAAGCCGTATTCCGTTTGCCGCCAGGCGGCGGCCTTGGCCGCCTTGCCTATTTCTGATGAAAAGAACCGCTCCGCCATTTCAAAGGCCGCCTCGCGGGCCTCTTGCGGAATGCTGGCGGGATGCCCTGTAAAGCATTCCTCTATTGCCGCGTGAACATACGTGCCAAAGTCCGCGGGGGTTATCCTGTGCTTTTTAAGCAGGGCGTCAATCTCATCATCGGGCTCTTTTGCAAGGCTTGGCCGCGCCTGCACCGCCGCGTCTTGCGCCTTGCCGCCTAACGCGCGCCTTGCCGTGTAAAGCTCGCTTGCCGCATAGCGCGTGCGCTTCAGCACCTTGTACTCCACGCACTCAACGCCTTCAATAAGGTTAACGGGCGCGGCTTCCATCTCGCGCTTTCTCTTTTGAACAGGCTTGGGCAACTCCTCCCTAATCGACACTCCTTCAACGCCCCCCGCATTCGCTATTGCGGGGAGGAGCAAGTCCAAAAATGAAATTTGCGCCGCCCCCTCTTTGGGGAGCTTAACCTTTTGCAGCAGCTCCTCCTCGCTTAGCGGGCCGTCGGGAAGCTCCTCTCCCTTCTCTAGCACTAGCTCCACGCAGCCGCTTACAAAAAGCTTAGTCTCCGCCCGCGTCATGGCAACATACAAAAGCCGCTTAATCTCGGCTATAGCCTTGGCATCGTTTTCGGCCTTTGCTTCCATATAAAAGAAATTGCCGCCGCCCTTCTCAATGTCTTTAA
>CAZDXD010000095.1:0-5349 GCA_964509415.1 uncultured Treponemataceae bacterium | reverse complement strand
CCAGTGACCAGTGCTGAGTAGCGCCGAGCGCTTGGCACTGCTTAGCACACAGCACACAGCACACAGCACTGGGTACTGGGATTTTTATTTACAGAATTATCTACTAGATAGCTAAGACACTAATAAACTAGCCCACTAAAACCCCCTTGCCCAGCCCCAGAAACTAGTCAACTAGCCAACTAACCACCTTGCCCCCTTAGCCTTTTTTCTGTATAATCTCTATTGACTTTTGGCTTTTATCGATACTCTGGGGGTGTTTTATGGCTAATGCGTGCGGGTTCTCTGATGAGCTCAATGCGTTTATCGATGAATGGAAGGAAAAGCCCGGTAACCTTATCATGATCCTTCACAGGGTGCAGGAGGAGCAGGGCTATATCTCTAAAGAGGCCGCCGAAGAAGTCGCGGAGAGAACGGGAACCCCGCTTGCCCGCGTTTACGGCACAATGACTTTCTATCATTTTTTCAAAACCGTAAAACCCGGCAAGAACAAGGTGAGCGTCTGTCTTGGAACGGCGTGCTACCTTAAAGGCGGCCAGGACCTGATTGACGAGGCGCGTTCCCTTCTCAATATCCCCGACGGGTCTATTACTACAGAGGACGGCCTTTTTTCCGTTGAGCCTGTGCGCTGCATTGGCTGCTGCGGCCTTGCGCCGGTTCTTTCTGTTAACAACGAAGTCTATGGAAAACTCACCAAAGACCAGATCGCAGGGGTTCTGGACAAATACAGAAATTAATGCACTATTCGCTTTGCGATATGTTCTCGGACCTTACGCAGAATTCCATTGAGGCGGACGCAAAACAGGTATCAGTCCGTCTTGTTCAAAGTGAAAAGGAAATTCTTTTCAGCGTGGAGGATAACGGGCACGGAATGACGCAGGAGCAGCTTGAAAAAGCGGCCGACCCTTTTTATACCGATGGCGTAAAGCACCCCGGCAGGAAAGTAGGGCTTGGCATTCCCTTCCTTATACAGACTGCGGAGGAGACAGGCGGCGCGTGGAAAATAGAAACAAGAGCGGAAGGCGAAGGGTTTGCCGCAATGTCTTCAGGCGTTCAAATTGAAGAGGGATTAAGACCCTCCGCCAAAAGCGGGGACGAAACGGGCACGTTCCTTGCCTGCCTCTTCGACTTAACCAACATTGACCTTCCACCTTTGGGAAGCGTTCCTGCCTTTTTCCGGCAGTGCCTAGCCTTCTGCAGGGACTATGAAATGGCGGTGGAGCGGAAGGCGCCGTGGACGGAATACGCTTTTAAGCGCTCAGAGCTTATAGAAGCGCTTGGGGTTTCTGGCGCGGAAGGGTTTGCCGATGTTTCGGCGCTTAATCTTTTGGGAACATATCTTGAATCCCTTGAAAGTGAGGATGTGGAGGATACAAATGGCTAAAATGACTTTGGAAGAGCTGCGCAAGTTGCGCGAGTCAACGCAGCAGCAGATTAAAAAGCGCGAAACCGACGGCAAGACGGCGCAGGTCATTGTCGGCATGGGCACATGCGGCATTGCGGCGGGCGCGAAAGCCACGCTTGACGCGTTTGTAAGAGAGCTTGACGCGCGCGAGATGGGAGGTTCGGTGCTTTTGCGGCAGACGGGTTGCATGGGCCTTTGCAGCAATGAGCCTACCGTTGAGGTTATTATGGACGGAATGCCGAATATCATTTACGGCAGGGTTGATGCGGCCGCCGCGAAAGAGATTGTAGAAAAGCATCTTATTAACCGCGAGCTCCTTGAGGACAGGATTATTGACCGTCCCGCCCGCGACATTATGCAAGGCTAAGGAGCGGCAAATGGCTTATTCTCATTATATTCTTGTGTGCGGCGGCACTGGCTGCGAGTCCAGCAACGCCGATGGCATTTACACTAGCCTTATAGATGAAGCTAAGGCTGCGGGCGTTGAAGGCGATGTTCAAATTGTAAAGACGGGTTGCTTTGGCTTTTGCGAAAAGGGCCCTATTGTCAAGGTTTTGCCGGAGGACTCCTTTTATGTTGAAGTCAAGCCTGAAGACGCAAAAGAAATTATTGCCGAGCAGATTGTTAAGGGCCGCGAGGTGCAGCGCCTTCTCTACAACAAGGAAAAGCACAGCACGGAAAGCGTAGAAGAGATTCAGTTTTACCAAAAGCAGCTGCGAATTGTCTTGCGCAACTGCGGCGTTATAAACCCAGAAAATATAGAGGAATACATAGCGCGTGACGGCTATGCCGCGCTGGAAAAAGCCCTCTTTAACATGACCCCAGAAGAGATTGTAGAGGAAGTGAAAAAGTCAGGGCTTAGAGGACGCGGCGGCGCGGGCTTTCCTACGGGGATTAAATGGGAAGCGGGCTTGAAAGCTCAAGGCGATGTTAAGTACGTTGTCTGCAACGCAGACGAGGGAGACCCCGGCGCATATATGGACCGCTCTACAATAGAAGGCGACCCGCATTCAATCCTTGAGGCTATGACAATTTGCGGAAAGGCTATTGGCGCGCATCAGGGCTTTATCTACATACGCGCGGAATACCCGCTTGCCGTTGAGAGATTGCGCATTGCCATGCAGCAATCAAGGGACATGGGGCTTTTAGGCAAAGACATTTTAGGCTCTGGCTTTGACTTCGATATAGAGATTCGTCTAGGCGCCGGAGCCTTTGTTTGCGGCGAGGAGACGGCTCTTTTGCGCTCAATCGAAGGCAAGCGCGGAATGCCTACGCCTAAGCCGCCTTTCCCCGCGCAGTCGGGGCTTTGGGGAAAGCCTACCGTTATCAACAATGTAGAAACTTGGGCTAATATCCCCGTCATTATTACAAAGGGGGCGGACTGGTTCAGCAAAATCGGCACGGCAGACTCTAAGGGCACTAAGGTCTTTGCGCTCACGGGCAAGGTGAATAACTCTGGTCTTGTTGAAGTGCCAATGGGTACTACCTTGCGCGAGATTATCTTTGAAATAGGCGGCGGCATTAAAAACGGAAAGAAGTTCAAGGGCGTGCAGACAGGCGGTCCCTCTGGCGGCATCCTTACGGAAGAGGACATTGACACGCCGATTGACTTTGGCGCGCTGCAAAAGCTCGGCTCCATGATGGGCTCTGGCGGCATGATTGTCATGGACGAGGACGACTGCGTTGTTGATGTTGCCAAGTTCTATATGGACTTCTGCGTAGATGAGTCCTGCGGAAAGTGCTCGCCTTGCAGAATAGGGACGCGCCAGATTCATGCGATACTCGACAAGATTTCACGCGGCAACGGCGAAATGTCTGACCTTGACAATCTCAAAGAGATAAGCTTTGCCATGCAGAAATGTTCGCTTTGCGCGCTCGGCCAATCCGCGCCGAATCCAACGCTTTCAACCTTGCGCAAGTTTGAGCAGGAATACATTGACCACATAGTCAACAAAAAGTGTGTGGCGGGCAAGTGCAAAAAGCTTATTAGCTACTATATCACCGAAAAATGCATTGGCTGCGGCCTTTGCGCTAGGCAGTGTCCCGCCGAGTGCATTACGGGTGAGCGCAAGAGCCGCCACGTTATTGACCAGGCGAAGTGCCTAAAGTGCGGCGCGTGCTTTAGCGCGTGCAAGTTCAACGCCATCGTTAAAGAGTAAAGAGGAGCGGTATAATGATTAATCTTAAAATAAACGGGGTGCCCGTTTCTGTGCCGGAAGGGGCCACGGTTTTGCAGGCCGCGAGGGAGGCGGACGTTGACATTCCCTCGCTTTGCCAAAACGATGACCTCCCCGCGTGGGCCTCGTGCGGGCTTTGCGTTGTGCGCGTTGAGGGTACGGCAAGAATGATAAGGGCTTGCAGCACAAAGGTGACGGAGGGCATGAGCATTATCACCCATGACCCGGAAATAACTAAGGCGAGGAGGACGGTGCTGGAGCTCATCCTCTCCAACCACCCGCAAAAGTGCCTTTCTTGCATTAGGAACAACAAGTGCGAGCTGCAAAGAAGGGCGGCGGAGTTCGGCCTCATGGAGCAGCGCTTTGAAAACTACCTTATAGAGCGCCCGAATGACGACTCCAACGGCTCCATTGTCCTTGACAGGTCAAAATGCATTAGCTGCGGCCGCTGCGTTGAGGTTTGCCAAGATGTGCAAAACGTCAACGCGATTGAGTTCCAAGGGCGAGGCAGAAAGACTATAATAGGTCCCGCCGCTCTTGCTTCTCTTGAGGATTCCCCTTGCATTCGCTGCGGGCAGTGCGCGGTCCACTGTCCTGTAGGCGCGATTTACGAGCACGGCGCGATAGAGGAAGTGCACTCAGGGCTTTCTAATCCTAGCCTTACGTGCGTTGTTCAGATAGCTCCTTCAGTGCGCGTGGCTCTAGGCGAGGAGTTTGGCTTAATGCCGGGCGAGATTTCCACAGGAAAGATTTACGCTGCCCTGCGGCGCATTGGCTTTGACTACGTCTTTGACACAAACTGGTCAGCCGACATGACAATAATGGAAGAAGGCAACGAGTTTGTCGCCCGCTTCCTAAAGAATGAGGGGCCGATTCCGCTCTTTACTTCCTGCTGCCCCGCGTGGGTTGACTACGCCGAAAAGCACTGCCACGACCTTTTGCCGCACCTTTCTAGCGCAAAGAGCCCGCAGCAGATGATGGGCGCGATGATTAAAACCTACTGGGCAGAAAAGATGTCGCTTGCCCCTGACAAAATCTTTTCTGTGTCGATTATGCCTTGCACGGCTAAAAAGTACGAGTGCAGCCGCAACGAGTCGATGAGCTCGTCTGGCGCATGGGACGTTGATGCCGTTCTTACAACGCGCGAGCTTGCGCGCCTTATACGGATGCACGGCATAAACTTTGCAGGCCTTGATGAGGAAGAAGCCGACAGCCCGTTAGGACCTTACTCCGGCGCGGGGACAATATTTGGCGCGACAGGCGGCGTTATGGAGGCGGCCTTGCGCACTGCCTACAAGGTGATCACTGGCTCCGAGCTTGCTGACGTGAACTTCACACCCGCACGTGGCCTTGAAGGGGTAAAGGAGGCTAAAATTGACATTAACGGCACGGAGGTGCGCATTGCCGTCATTCACCAGATTGGCAATGTGGGCGCTGTGCTCAAAAAAGTGCTTGACGCGAAGGCTAAGAATGAGGAGCCGCCCTACCACTTTATTGAGGTGATGGCTTGCCGCGGCGGATGCGTTGCGGGAGGCGGTCAGCCTTACGGGGTTACAGACGAGGTGCGCAAGATGCGTGCGGCTGGCCTTTACGCCGACGACGAGCATTGCGCCATCCGTTGCTCGCACCATAACAAGGCGGTATTGCAGGTTTATGATGAGTATCTCGGCGAACCGCTGCATGGGAAGGCGCACGAGCTTTTGCACACGCACTACACGGAGCGCCCGCTTTACAAAGCGATTCGCGCTTAAAGTGCAGGTTTCTAGGGTA
>CAZDXD010000094.1:0-5417 GCA_964509415.1 uncultured Treponemataceae bacterium | reverse complement strand
AAGCACGTCTTGTGCGAAAAAGCCTTTACCGTAAACGCAAGGCAGGCGCAGGACGCAATAGCTTACGCGGCAAAAAAGGGCATTCTTGTAACAGAGGCAATATGGACGCGCTACCAGCCTGTGCGCAAGATTATCGCCGATGAGCTTGGCAGCGGGATTATCGGCGAGCCGCGAATGCTTACCGCAAATCTTTGCTACCCGATCATGGGGGTGGAAAGGCTTGTAAAGCCTGAACTTGCAGGCGGCGCCCTTCTTGACGTGGGCGTTTACACGCTCAATTTTGCGGAAATGGCATTCGGACGCGCGGATAAAGTTTTAGGCACGTGCGTAAAAAAAGGCGGCGTTGACATAACTGACAGCATCACCCTTGAATGGCGGGACGGGCGCATGGCTGTCCTTAACGCAAGCGCGAATGCTATATCAGACAGAAGAGGCATTATCTACGGAAGCGAAGGCTTTATGGTTGTGGAAAACATCAACAATCCGCAAAGAGTAAGCGTCTTCGGCAGGGATTACAGCCTCGTTAAAGAAACCGCCGTGCCGCCGCAGCTTACAGGCTACGAGTACGAGGTCGCGGAAACTGCCGACTGCCTTGCGGCGGGAAAAACAGAATGCCCCTCCATGCCGCACACAGAAACAATCCATATAATGGAAGTAATGGATCACCTGCGCGCGCAGTTCGGCATTGTCTATCCTGAATCTATAGAAGAAGCAGACTAACTTAGAGCTGAAAAGTATAGGGCAGGACCTGCGAACATTTTTTTATTGTAATGGCATAAATCATGTTATAATACAAACAATTAATTGACGGGAGGTTCTTATGGACAGGGACGCTATCTACAGCCGGGCAAGGGAATACATAAAAGAAGAGAAAAACCCTCTTTTTAGAAAGGAAGTAGAAGACCTTATAGCCGCTGGAAACGACGCGGAGCTTGAAGACCGCTTTTACCAGTTGCTTGAGTTTGGAACGGGGGGCTTGCGCGGCATTATAGGCGGCGGCACAAACCGCATGAACACCTACATGGTAAACCGCGCAACTCAAGGGCTTGCCAATTATTGCATAAAGGCTTTTCCTGAAAAAGCCCGCGCGGGAACCCTTTCAGCAGTGATTGCTTTTGATTCAAGGCGCTACTCCGACGTTTTTGCGGAAGCCGCAGCGCTCATCCTTGCAGCGAACGGGTTCAAGGCTTACCTTTTTACTGGACTTCGCCCCACGCCAGAGCTTTCTTACGCCATCAGAGAGCTTGGCTGCGACACGGGGCTTGTCGTTACGGCATCGCACAATCCCCCGCAGTATAATGGCTACAAAGCGTACTGGAACGACGGCGCACAAGTTACGCCACCGCATGACGAAGGGATTATCGCAGAAGTCAACGCGGTGCAATCTGTAAAGGCAATGGCGCGCGACGAGGCGATTGCGGCGGGAAAGCTCGTTTTGATTGACAAGGAGATTGACGAAAAATACCACGCGATGGTTAAGTCAAAGCTCTTCCGCCCTTCTCTTATAAAAGAGAAGGCAAAAGAGGTGTCGATTGTCTACACGCCCCTTCACGGGACGGGCGCAATGCACGTTGAAGCGGTTCTTGGAAGCCTTGGCCTTGCGGTAAAGACAGTCCCTGAGCAGCGAGAGCCCGACGGCGACTTTCCCACTGTGGAAAAGCCCAACCCGGAAGAAGCGCCGGCGCTCCGCATGGCAGTGGAGCTTGCCGAGAAGGAAAAGGCTGACGTTGTTATGGCGACAGACCCCGATGCTGACCGCTTTGGCAGTGCGGTTCCCGGCAAGGACGGCAAGTTTGTCCTTATAACGGGAAACCAAATGGGCGTTCTGCTTGTTGACTACATTATCCTTTCAAGAAAAGAAGCGGGAATAATGCCCGCAAACCCTGCGATTATCCGCTCTATTGTTACATCGCCCATGAGCGATAGGATTGCCAAAAAGCACAGCGTTTCCGTTATCGAGTGCCTTACGGGGTTCAAGTGGATTGCCGACTGCATGAGGGAGTTTGAAACAACGGGCAAGAATGCCTACATTTTTGGCTTTGAAGAAAGCTATGGCTACAACGTAGAAACAGAGGTGCGCGACAAGGACGGGGTTTCGGCTGCCGCAATATGCGCCGAAATGACGCTCTACTGGCGGTCAAAGGGCAAGAGCCTTCTTGAGCGGCTTGAGGAGCTTTACGCGGAATACGGATACTTTGAGGACAGGGCAATTTCAAAGTCGTTTCCGGGCATTTCAGGCAGAGAGACAATGCAGAAGCTTATGAAGAACTTGCGGGCAGATGGGCTTAAAGCAATCGCCGGAAAAAGGGTGTGCGAAATCCGCGACATTGAAAACTCTATTGTCTTTGACCCTGCCGTGCCGCAGAACAGGAGAGATGCAGGCTTGCCGAAAAGCAATGTCTTGCAGTTTTTCCTTGAAGGCGGCACGATTGTAAGCGCAAGACCGAGCGGAACGGAACCTAAAATCAAGTTTTACATTAACATTGCCTGCGATGCAGGAAAGGACTTGTCTCAATCCAGAAAGGAAGCGGCGGAACTCGGAGCGCTGATAGAAAAAGAAATCAACGCGATTCTTGATAGCGCAGGCTGAAAAGAGGGCACGCTAAAAGCGGCGAGGGCACTGCTTATCCGCGCGGGGCTGTCGCGGGGTCTACAGGAAAGTCTTTCTTGTAGACCATAAAGTAAAGCTGCGACTTCCCCGAAAGGGGGTCAAATCCCAGAGTGCCGAGGCTGTCGCCAAAGGCAAGGCGCTCGCTGTTTCTTACGCCTATGTCTTCAAGCCCGCCGTAGACATAGATATATCCGTCCCGCGACTGGACAAAAACTACCTGCCCAAAGCCGCGGTAAGGACCTATGGAAAGCACGGTACCAGAAGCAATGTTCTTTACGTCAGCGCCCTGCGATGCCGTAATCGAAACGCCGTAGATTTTGCCTGTAAGATAGGCAACTTCTTCAGCTTCCACAGGCCAGATAACGCTTGAGTCAATTTTCTTTTTTTCATAACCGCGCGGGTCTTCCATTGCAGAAAGCGGCGCAGAAGTGCCCGTACCCTCCGATACCGGCTTTACGTTCGCGGCGACGGCAATTTCGCTTGCGCTTTCAGTTGGGGCAGCCGGAATGGAAAGCCGGTCGCCTATTTTAAGCTGAGCGTTTCTGTCAAGCCCGTTGGCGGCGGCAAGATCCGTCACTGTAACGCCGAAGCGGCGGGCAAGCCCGTAGAGGCTGTCGCCCTGCTCTACCGCATAAAAAAAAGACTCCTGCCGTGCATTTTCGCCGCCATTTTCCGAAAGCGGTATTTTAAGTTCAGCGCCCGCGTTTATCCTGTCCGGGTTAGAAATGTTGTTCGCTTCCATGATAGCTTCCGCAGAAACGCCGTATTTTCTGCTAAGCGAAAAAAGCGTCTCTCCCCTTTGAAGGGTGTGAATTACATCTTCAGCAAAAACGGCAAAAAAAGCGAAGAAAACAGGAAGGGCAAACAAAAGCGGTTTTTTGCGCATACACCCAGATTTTCGGCAAAAAACAGCAAAATAATAAACAGCTCTTGCAAAATCCCGTCAGCGGCTTTTCTCAACTTAAGTCCTGGGTTTGCTGCAGGCTAATTTCAGGGGCAGCTATTGTGCGGTTGCGCCCTGCACGCTTGCCCTCATAGAGCATTTTATCGGCAAGGTCAACAAGCGCCTCTGGTGTCAGGGTATCTTTGCTGGCGGCAGCAACGCCGAATGTAAGCGTTACGGATATGCGCTTGCCCCCAAACTCAAACTCGGTGTTCTGTATAAGCTGGCGCAGAATTTCCACCCGCTCAAAACACACCCGCTGTGCAACCGGCATAACAAGCAGAAACTCTTCGCCGCCCCACCGGCCGAGAAAGTCCATTGATTTTCGGATATTGTTGTTCATGAGCTGCGAGACGGTTTTAAGGACAAAATCGCCGGTGCTGTGCCCGTAAGTGTCGTTAATTTGCTTGAAGTTATCGATGTCGCCCATGCAAACTGAAAGCGGAATGCCGTACCTAGAGTAATTTGAAAAAGCGCCGGCGAGAAAGCGGCTTATCTCGTAGCGGTTGTAAAGCCCAGTGAGCGCGTCAAAATTGGCGCGAATGGAAAGCTGTGATTTTGATTCTTCGGCGTCCAGCAGGGTGATGACCATTCGCCTGACAAAAAAGTATGTTTCCAGAACGATCAACCCAAAAGCCGCAACAATATAGTAAATCTTGAGAACCATGAAAACCGTAAAGTTAAACTTTATCGGCATAGGGTAAAAGTATGGCAGCAATGCAAAATAAATAATGCCCAGCCCGCAGAAAAGCGATGCCGTCATGATAAAAATGCTTCTGCGCCTGTTGCTGCGGAAAGGCAAAAGAAGCGCGTAGCTTGCAATGGGAATCAGGAGGAAAAAGTAAAGCTCTACGGAAAACGTGTCGCCATAAAATGAGTACAGTATGCAAGTTTGTACAGAAGCTTGTAGAAAGGTAAGCCAGTAAAAGGGATAGAAATTCCGCCCGTTGATAAAGCGGGAGAGAAGTGCAAAAAGGACGGCGGCGGCGGCATGATAAAAAACAAAGCCCAGATGCTTGATAAGAAAAATGGTAATGAAAAAGAGCCCTATATGCTCGCCCGTGACATACCACAGCAACAGCTTTAGCTGCCTAGTTACAATTTCAGTCATCACGGGGGGCGGCTGTATGTTCTGTTTGCTCGAGAAAAACCTTATAAACCGCCGCATTTTCGCCAGTATTGAAAATTTCATCATTGTTCGCTTTCCGCGGCATTTTTATCCCGCGAGCTTCCCTTAAAGAAAGCAGAAATATCCATTTATACTACATTATTGGCAGAAGGATTGCAAGGGGGAGTTGATTACTGGGGTTAGTGTCTTAGTGTTTTAGTTGATTAGTTTTCTAGTTTTCTAGTAGATAATTGGACTTGTCAATATTTTTGTGTAAATATTTTTTCAAAATTTCACCCTGTCCCCGAACATAACGGCAAACTGGTTCATGGCGGCCGACCAGTTGGCAACAGGCCGCGTCCATTTCTTTGTGGCGTTGCGCAGCGCAAGATACATGATCTTGTAAATTGAATCGTCATCGGGGAAGGAAGCCCTATTTTTTGTAACCTTCCGCAAGCTCGCGTTCAGGGACTCTATCGAGTTTGTCGTATATAGCAGCTTCCGCACCTCCGCAGGGTAGGCAAAGAACTCGTTGAGGTCGTCCCAATGCCTCATCCACGACTCCTGTATTTTTGGGTACTTCCTATTCCACTTGTTCCCGAAGTCATCAAGGGCAGCAAGAGCCTCATCCTCGTTGGGCGCGGAGTAGATAGCGCGGAGGTCGCGGCAGACAGCCTTGCGGTCCTTGAACGCCACGTACTTCGTGCTGTTGCGCACCATGTGGACTATGCATAGCTGCACCCTCGTTTCAGGAA
>CAZDXD010000093.1:0-5459 GCA_964509415.1 uncultured Treponemataceae bacterium | reverse complement strand
TTGGAGATGGCGCGATTATAGCTGCAAATTCCGTTGTAGCAAAAGATGTGCCCGCCTATTGCATTGCCGGAGGAAACCCGTGCAGGGTAATCCGAAAGCGATTTGATGACGAGCTTATATCATATTTGCTCAACTTGAAATGGTGGGATTGGGAGCCAGAGAAAATCTTCCGCAACATGGAAGCATTGTGCAGTAGCGATTTAACAAAAATCAAAAATCTTGCAGATTGATAAATCATATTACACTGGCTAAAAAGAACAGGCTGCGCGAGTACGCAAGGCGGGCGGGATTGCCCGCTCCACTGTCTGCCGCAGGGCTTCTTGCACTGCCCTATACGCTTAGCTCTAGTTCTAAGTTCTCAACTCTAAATCGCTCTTAGCTCTAAATCCGCTTACCCCGGCGTTTTGTCGAAAGCAAGCGCGTCAAGGAATTTTTCCATCAACGCGAAGGCTTCGGGGGTAAGGGAAGAGGTTGTATCCCTTTCCGTGTGCATATCTTTCCAAGTTTGAGGAATTGCCTCTGCCCAGTCTTTTTTTTCCGCCGCCTTAAAAGAAACAAGCTCCCTTGCCAGCCTATCCTGCCCAATTTGCGCGGCAGCCTTCATGAGGGTTTCGGCTTCTGCTCGCGGAAGGACAGTAACAAGCTGTGCGGGTATGCCGGCGGCGGCAAAGCCCGCATTATCGCTGTACGGGGTTGGAAGCTCAAGCCAGCTTCCGGGGCAGCTTTTCCGCGCAAGACCGGCAACCATTTCGCGGAGTTCCTGCCGCCTTTTAGCAAGCCCGCGATGCTTTGCACTCAATCGGCGACGTTCCGCGCCATCAGCGTGATTTGCCGGATTCATTCCTGAAGATGAAACAACAAGAGTATCTCCGCGCCCGCAAGCGTCAAAAACAAAGGCATCGCTTTCTACCATGTGCAGGTCTTTCAGTTTTTTAAGGCCTGTCGCAAGCGCGTACGCCCCCTGAAAGCGCACGCCCCGTTTTCCCGCTTCCTCGCCTGCGGAAAAGACAATTATCACGTTGTGGTCTTTTTTTTCTAAAAGCCTCTCCGCAAGGGAAACAAGCTGAAAGCACGCCGCGCTGTTATCATTCGCGCCAGGCGAAGGCGGCAAGCCATGGGTGTTTTCGCTCCTGTCGTAGTGGGCAATTATGGTCTTCATTCTGAAAAAGGGATTGTAGGCATCACCCGAAAAGCGAACTATGATATGTTCCCGCTTTGCAAGCGTTACGGTAGAAAAAGGAATGCCGCGAGCTTTCAGAAGCGCTTCAAGAAAAAGCCGCCTGTCAGTTTCAAGTGCAATAAAAGCCTCAAACAGCCCGCATTCGTTTCCGCCTGGAAAGATATTCATGTTTTCTTTTGCCTTTGTCCTTGAGCAACCTATCTTTTTTTATTCCGCCTGTCAATTCCTGTTTATACTTGCCAGTTCCGCGACGATAGTTTACAATTGGTTCGTCTATACTAAATCAGCCATTTTCGGGCTTTGGAGGCTTTCATGAAACACATAATCATTGTTTTGCTTTTTGCGATTTGCTTAAATTTCGCTTTTGCGCAGGAAGACGGCGCGGCTTATTCGGACGGAGCTGTTACGGTCGTGACAGGAGAAGCTTCTGCCGATGACCCTTACGCCTTTGTGGTTTATTCAGAAACAAAAGATCATGCCACAATTGACCTCTCCTTTAACGAGCTTACGGGGGTTTTACGCGCTACATACTCAATACAGGGCTTTCCACTGAATGAGGCTGACGCGGTCATTGCCGTGCGAGACTCCGTTTTGGCTTTTGCCCGCTCAAAGGGCTACCTAAAGGCAAGGGTGTATCATGACAACGATGCAATCTCCTACTCCCCTGACGGCAAGACAGCCTATTTGCGGCGCTTTTATATTCTCTACGACAAGTCAGGGATGCAGTGAGAAACCTAGCCGCCTAAACAGCGACTAACGTGCCAAATCCTCCTCTTTACAGGGCAGTCGACCGCGCCCTTTCCGAATACCCGATGATTGAAAGCGGTGACTCTGTGCTTCTCGGCGCATCGGGCGGAAAGGACTCCACTGCGCTTGCGGAGTACCTCGTTTCGCTAAAAAAAAGGCGCTATCCGCTCGAATTTAGGCTTGAAGCCCTTCATGTAAGCACAGAGTTTGAGTCCGCGCCGCCCGGAAGCCCTGATTTCGGCGACGGCAGGGAAAACAAGGGCTTTGACAGCGTCCGTGCTCTTTTTGAGCAGTGGCAAATTCCCCTTCATATTGTAAGCGTTTCCGTTCTAGGGCGGCTTAAGCCGGGAAAGAAAATGAACTGCTGGTGGTGCTCCACGCAACGCAGAACAGAGCTGAACAACTTTGCAATGGAGCACGGCTTTAACAAGATTGCGCTCGGGCATCATCTTGACGACATTCTTGAAACGTTTCTTATGAATGCTCTCGGCAGGGGTGAGCTTTCAACAATGCCGCCCGTGCTGCGCTACACCAAATACCCCGTGGAGATTATCCGCCCGCTATGCTTTGCGGATGCGGCAATGATTGCCTCTCACGCAAAAAAGCGCGGCTGGTACGCCGCGACATGCACCTGCGCATGGCAGAGCAACTCGCAACGCAGGGATGCAAGAGAAAAAATCGCAAGCCTTACGGCGGGGAGCTACGAGAAAAAGCTAATGCTTTTTGAAGCCCTGCGCAACGTAAAGCCCGGCTATCTCCCCTAACCTATTTGCAGAGGGCAATAGGCGCAAAAGTTTCAGCCTTTAGGGATGCACCGCCTATAAGCCCGCCATCAATGTCAGGCTTTGCAAGAAGCCCCGCGCAGTTTTCAGCCTTCATTGACCCGCCATACTGAATGACTATTGACTCGGCAGCTTCCTTTCCGTACATATCGGCGATAATGCCGCGCACAAATGCGTGAATCGCTTCCGCGTCATCGGGTGTTGCAACCTTGCCCGTGCCGATTGCCCACACGGGCTCGTAGGCTATTGTTACTCTTTTAAGATCCGCGGCGGAAACGCCCGCAAGCCCCTTTCGCGTCTGCTCTTCACAGACAACTTCAGCCTTGCCCGCTTCCCTTTCTTCAAGGAGCTCGCCTATGCAGAGGATAACCTCAAGCCCGTGCGATAGCGCGAGCTTTACCTTTTTGTTAATCATCTCGTTATCTTCTTTATAGATATGCCGCCTTTCAGAGTGGCCGAGAATGACAACCTGAACCCCTGCGTCTTTAAGCTGCAACACGGAAACCTCTCCCGTGTGCGCCCCTTGCTCGTCGGTACTCATGTTCTGCGCGCCAAGAAGGATATTTGAGCCTTTAATGACCTTTGAAACCGCCGCAAGTGCGGTAAAGGACGGCGCAATCATGTATTTGTGCGGGCCGCCCTTAAGCGCGCTCACAAGCTCCGAGGCGAGGGCTTCGGCTTCAGGGATAGTTTTGTGCATTTTCCAGTTTCCGGCAATAAAGTACTGTCTCATGACATTCTCCTTAAGAATTTGGCATTAATCTTAGATTATAGCGGCGGGAGATGAACCCGCAGGGTTATGATAACAGAAAAGGCTTTTGGCTTTCAATGGAGAACAAAAAAACCGGAAGCGACAAGATTAGCTTCCGGTTTTTAAGCTCTTTTACAGGGACGAGTCGTCGCGGGGCGGCTGGCGCGTGCGGAAGTCATCAGGGCGGCTTCCGTGCCTGCGGCCTTCAAAGCCGGGCGGGCCTCCCATACCCATACGGCGGTCAAATCCCGGCGGTTGGGGCATTTCCGCCACGATAACTACCGCAATCGCCTTGTGCTCAGCCGGAATTCCCAGCTCTTCCTTCAACGAAGAGCTTAATTCGGCAGGAGGCGTGAGTAGCTGTGCCGCAAGCTGTGGCTCCCTTCGGACAATCTCCATGAGCCGCTCGACAGCCATTCCGCTTCTAAAGGCCAAGTCGCTGTCCGCCTCATATTCCTGCGCGGGCAAGGACACGACTACTGCGCTCGTGTTGCCGGTTATATGCTGAACAATGGAAGAAACTTGCTCGCTCTCTGAAACTATGGACAAAACCCACGGGACTTCGCTTTCAGGCGATGCGCCCATTTCAGCAATGCGGACAAGCTCCTCGAGCTGCTCCGCCGGCGCCTTCTTTACCGGCATATCCCAAAGGTTCTCCTGCGCCGCTACAGGAAAAAGAAGCGCGGCTGCAAGCGCCGCAATCATCAATCGTTTCATGATAACTCCTTAAATATTTAGTTTAATGCATAGCCGTATATAAATATAATACAAAAATAATCGAAAAAAAGTTACATGGCTTTTAACTTTAAGGAGAAATGTGCACGACATTCATGAGTTCTAGCGGAATAAAGGAGAAGAGTGATATTATTAGCGCAATGTTTTTCCCTGAAGAAGTGATCTTCGCGCCAACCTCCGCGTGCAATCTTAACTGCGCCCATTGCTTTGCTCATGTCCCTCCTTCCGCACAAAAGGAGGCGCTTTCCGCGGAGAGCGCGTGCGCCTTTCTTTCCTCATGTTTTGAGGCGGGGCGGGAGGATATTCTTGTGGGCTTTTCCGGCGGGGAGCCCTTCCTGCGATTGGACTTTCTCTGTAAAGTTTCCGCGTTCGCAGTTGAAAAGGGCTTTCTCTTTTCCCGCGTTATCACAAACGGAGTTTTCGGCGCATCCACAGCGGAAAGAGAGAGCGCGCTTGAAAAACTTTTTGACTCAGGCTTTGACGGCAAAATCGCCTTGAGCTTCGACAGCTTCCATGGGCAAAACGCGAATGATGCCGCCCGCTTTATACGCTCAAGTCTCGATATCTCAGGCGACTCAACTGCTGTGGAACTTTGGTCTGCAATTCCCGCTAACTCATCCGATGCCGCTTTTTTTGCCGTGTTTCAAAAAACAGCGGCTCTTCTTGGAGCGGAGGCGCGGGTGAGCCTTGAACGCTTTATGAAGCCCTGTCGCTTTTTGCTTATCGGAAGCGACTTTGCCGTCCCTGTGTACAGGTTTCGCCAGTCTTTGCCCGCCGGCAAGTTGCTCTGGAGCGCAAAACGCTGGTTTGCCGACGACTTTTGCAAAGGGCTTGGAAGGTGTTTTTTTGTGCATCCTGATGGGAATATTGCCCCGTGCTGCGGCTTTGCCAATGACCGCCCTGCTCTTTTAATCGGGCATATCGCGGACGGATACACCGCGCTAATGGAAAAAGCGCTTCGCTCTCCCGCCGTGAGGATTTGCCAAGGGACGGGGCTTTCCGCATTCCGCAAACAGCTTGAAGCTAGAGGCATCAAGTTCCCCGGCAAAACAAAAGACCAGTGCGCTTTTTGCGGCTGGCTTCTTGAGAATGGGTTTTTGCGCTGATATTTTCCAGCAGACAGATTAGAGTGCGGGACTTGCCGAAAAGTACGGCTGTGCTCTAAACCCCTTGACCTTTTAAGGCCTTTCGGTGTAAAGTCCACTATATTGAAGGGCGCTTAGCTCAGCTGGTACGAGCGTCTGGTTTACACCCAGAATGTCGG
>CAZDXD010000092.1:0-5460 GCA_964509415.1 uncultured Treponemataceae bacterium | reverse complement strand
TTTACGGGCACTATCCCTATCAGATTGAGCAAAACTACTTTACGCAAGAGCACTTAGAGACTAAACCCGGCGTTTACCGCGCGCGAACGCTCTCTCCGGGAAGTTTCGCGCCAAACCCGCTCGGCCTTTACGACATGTACGGCAATGTAAGCGAATGGTGCTGGGACTTCTACGGCGCATACGGCGCGTCCGCTGATAATCCCGCAGGCCCTGCCGAAGGAACGCGGCGCGTTTATAGGGGCGGCGGCTGGAACGACTTTGGCAAGAACCTGCGCAGCGCGTATAGGGCAGCGCTCCCGCAAGGCAACAGGAGCATAAGCACAGGCCTTCGCCTTGCGGCAAACGCAAATGACAACGTAAAAGGCGTCTTTGAAAGCCGCGAGGTCTCCTCCCCTACCCCTGGCGCGGGGCGCGGCCTCATTGTCTACTATTCTTGGGGAGGGAACACGCGAGGCGTCGCGCGCGAAATACAGCGGCAGACGGGGTATGACATTGTGGAGCTCGTGCTAGAAAAGCCTTACTCTTCAAGCTACAACACCGTCCTAAACGAGGCGCAGCGCGACCAGAGGGCGCAGGCTCGCCCCGCGCTAAAGACGCGGATACAGAATTTTGACAGCTACAGCACAGTGATTATCGGCTACCCCAACTGGTGGGCGTCAATCCCTATGCCCATAGCCACCTTTTTGGAAAGCTACGACTTTAGCGGCAAGACGATTATGCCCTTTTGCTCGCACGGCGGCGGACGCTTAGGGCAAAGCGTTACGGCAATTTCTAAGCTTGCCCCCGCCGCGCGGATTACCGAAGGGCTCTCTATTCACTACTCCGGCGGAAGGACGCTTAACAGCGACATAAGAGAGTGGCTTTCGGCAAACGGGGTGTCAGGGTTATAGCGCTGTTGGCTGGCAGCGCGAAAAGCCCCGCGGCGGTGCCGGCAGGCAGCCGTTTTTAGGGATAAGCAAAGCGCCTGTGCTCCACAAGCTCGTTTCTGTATCGTTCTATATAGTACTTTGCCATGCTTAAGTTCTGCTCAAGCCAGTTGCCGCATTGCTCAGGGCGCGCGCCGGGTATTTCCCCCGAAAAGCCGATGATAAAGTCGCACATGGAAAGCACAAGGTCATACACGTCTTCGGCATTCAAGTCGCCAAACATTACAAGGTAGCAGCCTGTCCTGCAGCCCATCGGCCCAAAGTAGACAATATCGTCTTTTCTGTCGCTGTTGCGTAGCCATGTAGCGCCTAGGTGCTCGATTGTGTGCATGGCGGGCATGTCGGCAACAGGCTCCCTGTTTGGCGCGGTTATACGCAGATCAAAGGTGGTAACCACGCAGTCGCCGCGCCTGTCCCGCCTTGACACATAAAGACCGGGCAGCAAATTAAGGTGGTCAACCGTAAAGCTCGCTATTCTTTCCATGCGGCAATTCTAGCACAGGATAGGGGAAATTAGCTAGTGCAGATGGAGGCTTGGCAAGCAGGGCTAACGGGGCAAGCCGCGCCATAGACGAGGCTGTGGCGGAGGCGCGCTCGCAGGGCATTCACGGCAAGGAGACAACCCCCTTCCTTCTTGCCAAGATAAAGGACATAACAGGCGGGGATTCGCTAGAAGCTAACATACAGCTTGTTTACAACAACGCGCGCCTTGCAGCGCAAACCGCGCTCGCGCTAAGCAAGCTGGGGTAGGAAGGCGGGGCTAAGAGCTGAGAGCTAGGAGAAGCGCAAGAGGACTTCTTGCTTTTCCCCGATGCTTAGCTCTTTTAATTAAAGCTCTAAAATACTATTTGCAAAAACTCAAGCCGCGCCGTAAAATTAGCACAACAACGCTTTTCCTTAAGGAGGAAGAGAATGAAGAGATTGCAGAAAACGGGCGGACGATTACTTATAGCCCTTGCCTTTTTGCTTGCGCTTGCTTTGCCAGCTGGGGCGCTCGCGGCTGAAGGCTCAGGCCTTGGCGCGGAAGCGGCGGAAGAGGACGGCGCGGAACAGCAGGAGGCGGAAGAGGCGGTGCCTGGTTCAGGCTCGCTAGAGGCGGCGGACAACCCGTGAATAGGCTATTTGCGGAACGTCAGCTGTAAAATATCAAGAAATTGTTAATTTACAGAGAGTCAGTAGTGTACTGACGAATCGTCAGCAGTAAGCTGGCGGATAGTCAGCTGTGTGTTTTCGGGGCGCAAAGGAGGTTTAGGCTTGAGCGCGGAGACATTGCGGGCAATGCCCGCCGCGGGGATTAAGTATTAAGGGTAGAGCTGATAGAGGTGTTTTATGGGATTTTGGGATGACATAACGCGGGAGTCGACACACTCCACAGCGTCCGGCGATGATTTGCCATACATTGTTATGCAGGTAACGTTAAAGGAAAAGCTTTTGGGCACTGGTTCTGGCAATCTGGTGGAATTAGAGCGTGTAATTAACGAGCAGGTAAAAAAGGGATACCGCCTTCACACTATCGCCACCTCTTCTGGCTCCAGCTCAGGCTTTTTGGGCGGCGACCGTATTCAGGCTACTTTGGTTTTTGAAAAGCTGTAGCTTCCGCGTGCCGTTGCCATCTCGGTTACGGTATAAAGAAAAAGCGCGCCTTTAGTGAGCTTCGTATTTTGCGCCCTCTTTTAGCGCATCCGCTGTCATTGTAAAAATCGCGTCAATTATGTAATTGCGGTAAGAGGCGTTCCCGTCGGCGGGCGAGAGGCGCTTATGGGCAAGCTCGCCTGCAAGCCCCATCGCGCACACGGCGCTAGCGGCGGCCTTTAGCGGCTCATCGGGGTTTGCCGCAATAAAGGCGGCAACAAGCGCCGAAAGCTGGCAGCCCGTCCCTGTAACCGCGCTCATCATCGCGTGCCCGTTCCTTATGCAAAAGGCTTCCTTGACGTTGGTTACAATGTCGATTTCTCCTGTAACAGCGGCAACAGCGTCTGTCTTTAGCGCAAACGCCTTTATAATCTCAAGCGCACGGCCTAAGTTCTCGTCGGTTACCCTGTCGGCAATGTTAGCGTCAACACCCTGCGTAGCTCCCGTCCCCATAGCAAGCGCCTTAATCTCCGAAATGTTCGCGCGGACAGCCGCAAAGCGCACCTCGCTAAGCAGCCTTATCGCAGTGTCGGTCCTTAGGCTAGATGACCCCGCGCCCACTGGGTCAAGCACTACGGGGCAGCCTAGCTCGTTTGCCTTTTTGCCCGCGATGAGCATAGCCTCTATTGTGCGCGCGTTTAACGTGCCAATGTTGATGACAAGCGCGTCGGCAATCTCGACTATCTCCTCGACCTCGCGCGCGTCATCCGCCATGATGGGGGACGCCCCGCACGCCAAAAGGGCATTCGCGCAGTCGTTTACGGTAACGTAATTTGTAATGCAGTGAACTAGCGGGCGCTTTGCCCTCACATTCAAAAGCGCTGTTTCCACAGCTGTTGCCTCCATTTTGGGTAATGCGGGCAACGCAATCGGAAACTTGTGCATCCTTGCAAGACGCGCAAAAGCTTTCGCTCTTGCAGAACTTTCTGCGGCGGAATTGCCCACATCAGGTTCTAAGGGTTGCGGGCTAAAGGCTCGCATCTCAGCCCACAAAAGGTCCCCTATTTTTCAATATATTCTACAATTACATTAAAGAGATGGGCAAGGGGTTTTTAGGGATTAGAGCTTAGACGCATTGGGATGAGGGCAAGCAGGGGTTGCGCTACCCTAGCTCTGCCAACTGCCGACTACGAGCCCGCCGATAGGGAGCGGTCTGCAAGCTAATACCCCTTGCAAAATTAGCCTAAGCTAACTATACTGCGCCTATGCGGATGCGGGAGCTTGCATGAACTGGCTTAAAACGATACTCGACGGCCTTGCGATGGCGGCCTACTTTAACCTCTTCGCGGCGGCGGTGGCTCTCTATAACCCGCGCCTTATGTTCCCCAGCTACCCGCCCGCCATCATCAAGGCCTCGCCCAATCCCCCAACGAAGGCGGAAAGCCGCTTTTACTTCCTGTGGATTGTCTTTGGCGAGCTTATCCCGCTCGTGGCGTGGGGCGCATTCAGTATGGCGGAATGCGGTACGGCTGGCTTTTGGCAAATGGCGCTTGCGGGATACATTCAATGGATGATCATCAACTTTGCTGACCTTTTCTTTCTTGACTTCTGGCTTATTCAAAAGAAGGCAAAGGCGCGCTTTGTCATTGCAGGCACGGAAGGGCACAAGGGCTACGAGGCGGGCGAGTGGATGAGGCGCTACGCCTTGCCAGAGCACCTCTTGCAGTGGCCGCTCCTATTGTGCCCGATTATGGCGGCGGCTCAAGCGGGACTCGCCCTTTTGATTAGCAAACTGTTTTAACAAAATAAGGAGATTTTTATGAGCGAACAAAGCAACACGCAGGCTGCGATCCGACTTGGAACGCACGGCGAGAATTACGGCAGCTGGATGTCAAATCCTGTTTTCTACATGCTAGGCGCCCTTTTGGCGCTGGCCGCGGCGCTCTCCGCGCTCTTCTTTGCGGTGTTCCATATCGCGGCGCTTGGTGTGGTGTTCGCGGTTGCCGCGGCAATCCTTTTGGCGCTACTCCTGTGGTGCGCATGGATACGGCGGCAGTACGCCTTTGGCTCAGGCGGCATGATGGAGCGGACTCACATGGCGGTTCTTTCGCATTTGGATTTTGACGGGCAGGGGCAGCTTCTGGACGTAGGCTGCGGCTCTGCCGCGCTTTCTATCCGCGCGGCGCTTACTTGGCCGGAGGCCCAAGTGGTGGGCGTTGACTACTGGGGAGCTGCCTACGGCTACGGGCAGGCGATGTGCGAAAAGAACGCCGAAAGCGAGGGCGTTGCCGCCCGCTGCCGCTTTGCGCATGGGGATGCCAACAAGCTGGACTTCCCCGACGAGAGCTTTGACGCCGTTGTGAGCAACTACGTCTACCATAACATCATGGGCTCGGACAAAAGAGCCCTGTTGCTGGAGACCCTGCGCGTTCTTAAAAAGGGCGGCGTGTTCGCCCTCAACGACGATATGAAGCCTGCAATGTACGGCGACATGGAAGCCTTTGCGCAAGAGCTACTCGGCATGGGCTATGAGGACGTGCGGCTTGTTGACACGGCAACGGAGGTCTTTGGCTCGAAGAGCCGCGCCGCCGCGATGATGCTAGGCAACTCGCGTATGCTGGTGGGGAGAAAGTGAGGCGGAGCTGAGGCATTCAGCATGACAGAGGGCACTTCAAAATACAAAATAGAAAAAAACACCGTGCAGGAAACGCTTGTAATTCCGCTTTACGGGAGGAAGCTCTGCACGGAGCTTTACCCCGCCCTATTTGAGGACAAGGGGGCGGCCGAGCTTTGCGAAAGGCTAGACTACGACTTTTCCGTCTTTAAGCAAAAGGCGAAAAGCGTACTGTACCGCTTTGGCATTCTTGAAACTGCCGCGCGCCATTATGACATTCTCTGCGAAATAAGGGACTACCTTAAAGCCCGCCCCGATGCCGCCATTGTCAACTTGGGCTGCGGGCTT
>CAZDXD010000091.1:0-5492 GCA_964509415.1 uncultured Treponemataceae bacterium | reverse complement strand
CGAGTATCTTTTCAACAGGGATTTTCTTTTGCACGACAAGGTGCAAAAACCGCGAGGCTAAAACCTTTGTCTTTCCAGAACCCGCGCCCGCCGCGATAACGGCGTTAAAGCCAATTTCCGCAGCCTCCCTTTGGTTCTCGTTAAGGCTTTCAATTTGCTCTTCGTATGTCGGCATTATTCCCTCCCTTAGTCCCGCGCCACCGAGTATGCGCGGCGGCACACTGCCTTAAAGCCGCAAGCCTGGCAGTCGCTAAAGTAAACGCCTTCTGCAGAAAAATCAGCGGCGGTTACAGCCTTCGCGAAGGCGCGCGCCTCCTTCTTCATCGCCTCTATTGCGCTTTCAAACTCTTCCGCGCTCTTGCAGCCGTGTCCCGAAGAAGATTTTATTACACCATCATCGGTGTCAAGAATGCGGACGTATGCCGGCTTCTTGACGCTAAAAAACCACGCCTGCGTAGCGTCTTTTTTTAGCTCCTTTTTGCACAAAAAAGCGTAGAACGGCATTTGAAAATCCTTTATCTTGCCGTCGGCATCTGGCTTGCAGTCTTTGGTTCCAGGACAAGCGCCCGTCTTGTAGTCTACAATCACGGTCGATTCTCCGCCCTCGCTTTCGGAGATTCTGTCGATTTTTCCTGCATACTCTATTCCGTCCTCGCTGCAGCAAAGCTCATCCTCTGTAATCACAGGAATAAAGCCGTCAAGGAGCTTGCTGTCCGCCTCTACAAGCGCCTGCACCCACTTCTTTAGCCTTGCCGCAAGCGCGGGGCAGGCAAGCGCGCCAAGCGGGCTTTCCGCGGTTGCGGGCCCCAAGCCATTTTTTATTGCGGCGCGGATAATCTTGTCAGCCTCCTCTAGGTAGCGCTCGGCATTCCCAGCGCAGAACGCGCCGCCTTCCCCCTTGATAAGCTTGTAGAGGCTTTCAGCAACTTCATGGAAGATATTTCCCTTTTCGCCCGCATCAACAATGTCAAGCTCTGGGGAAAATTCAAGCGTTTCAAGCCTAAGCGCTTTTTGCAAAAGCCACTTGGCGGGGCACTCGGCAAACGCGTTCAAGTCCGTGGCAGAGACGCGCACGTCCTGCTCGCTGTTTTTTCCTTTTTTAGCGATTCTTTCCTTTATATGCGCCAACGTGCCAGCGTCAACGTTGCCTTCAAATGCTTTCTTTAAGAAAGAAAACCTGTTTGCCTTGTCAGAGTTTAAAGCTGAGTAAGCCTCAAAGCCGTTTCTTTGCGCGGGGTAGATGCGATGGGGCTTTTCTTGCCGCTCTTCCATCTCTAGCGGGTCATCCAGCGGGTCAGGGAGGTCATCTCCCTTGTCCTTTCCCGCGTGGACACCAAAGGCGCTGTGCACAGTCTTGTGGCCGCCAACGCCGCGAAGCGCGGCAGAAAAGAAGACGCGCCCGCCGCTTTCAGCGCCATTCATATAAGAAGAAAAGAGCGCATTTGAGGCATCCTCGTCAATACAGGCAAGGGCATCGCGCTTGTCCTTGCGCAAAAAGCGCAGCTCAACGTGCAGCGCCGTCGCGTCCTCCTGCGTCGCTCCCGTTACAAAGTGAAACTTGAAGGGAGCCGCCGCCGCGTCCTTGTGGCTAAAGACGCTTACGCCCCCCTCCTTGCTCTGCGGCGCGTATGTTGTCTTTTTTAGGCGCGCCACAAAGAAAGAAAAATGGCTGCTCGGCGCAAGTTCTGGGAAGCTCTGCTCCGCCTCGACAAGCGCGTCAAGCTCCTTTAGGCAACGGCCAATTTCAAGGTACTCTTTGGTTTTGTTCTCCTCGCCTTCAGCGTCAGAAAGGCCCATCTTCCTTGCGTCAAGCAGATTTCTGCTGAAGTCAAACCAAGCCTTGCGCACGGCGGCAAAGCTCTTCGCGCCGCAAAGCGCCATCACGTTCCGCTTTAGCTTTTTGTACCACTCCTCTATGCGAAAATCGGCGTTCTTGCCCGGAAGCCTAAACGCCCTCTCCCAAGCGTCAATGCGCTCGCCGTTCTCCTCCCAAGCGCAGAGGCAGCGGTTTTTTATTCCAAACTGAACAAGATCGGCGGCCTGCCCAGGATTGCTCCACGCTATGCTTTTAAGCGAGACCAGCTTTTTTACCGAGCTAAACGAAAAGTTTTCCGCCTTGCACTGCTGAATGAGCGGAAAAATGCGGCCCGCGCCGGTTTCGGCAATGGGGCGGCCAAAGCGAAGGTAAAATGGAATGCCGCGCGTTGCAAGCTCGCGGCTAAGGTAGGGCTCGCTTTCTTGCGCGTCAGAAAGGCTTACCGCAATAGAGTTGCAGTCTTCCCCGTCTTGTCCGTCTTTCTCCCGCAGAAGCTTTTCAATTTGGAGGGCAACGCGCCTAAACTCTTCGTGGAAGTCATCGCAAAGGCTAAAATCTGCGATCTCTCCAGCAAAGGGTGGGGCTTTGACTGCTGTAAAGTCCGCAAGCTGCGCAGAGACCGGCAACTCATCGGCTGTCTTGACATACTTAGGTCTGAGCGCAGCCTCATACGCGCTAAAGCCTTGTATTGCCTCATAAAAGAAGATAATGTGCTTTTTGCCTGCGCCTTCAACGCGGCGGCACCAATCAGGCTCAAAAAGGGAATGGCGATCAAGGAAGGCCTTGTAGTCCTTAAAGATAAAATCGATGTCTTTATCCTCTGCGTCCTCAAAACCCGCCGCCTTGCCCACCTGCGCCTTCTTCTCTTTCCAAAGCGCAAGATGCGGCAAAATGCCCGCAATCCACGGGCTAAAAAGGGAGGCGCTTTCTGCAAACTCCGCAGGGATTACAGAGCGCAAAAGCAGCTTGCCCTTGGCGGCGCTAGCCGCGTTTTTTTGGGCAAGGCTTTCAGCGTAAAGCTCGCGCACCTGCTCGGTGACTTCCGCCTTGCCTGCCTCCGCCCTTGCAGCGTGAAGGCTTTTGAAGCGGTCCCAAGCCATAAAGCGCTCGTTTGGCAAAACCGCGCGCGGGTGAAAGTCTAGCGCCCTTTCCTGCCACATGGAGGCTGCAATCTCCGTAGGAAAGACAAAGACTACGTTGTCATCTTCAATGTATTTTTTTATAAGCCTTTCGATGAGCCCAGAGCTTGCGGCAGAGTTTTTGCCCATAGTTTGTCCATCCAATTCAGACTCTTTTTTGACAGTAATTCAGACACAATTACGAGCGTAATTCAGGCGCGATTACAACGGTAATTCAATCGCAATTTCGAGTGCCTGCCTGTCGCTTGTCCGCCTGACGGCAGTCAGGCGGACAAGCGACAGGCAGGGTAGGGACGCTCGCTGTACCGCAAGCTAAATGCCCCAAAAAGCCTAAATCTTTACCGAATATCCACGGCGGCGGCAATGCCTGCAAGCCGCCCGCACACGGCATATATGCCTAAAGAAGCGGCGAGAACATAGTTTTCATTATAATAGTAACGATTGCTCATCTCGCCTGCAGCGTACAAGCCGGGTATGGCATCTCCGTCTTTGTTGAGGACGCGCCCTTCAAAATCGGTTAAAACACCGCCCTGAGAGCCAAATGTGGTGGGATAGAACTTCACAGCATAGTAGGGAGCTGTCCGCAGGGACACCAAGTTTGCGCTAGGCTTGTTGAAGTCCTCGTCCACTCCAGCGGCAACCAGCTCTTCATAGCGGTTATAGGAAGAGCGCAAGGCGGCGACGCTTACGCCCATGGAAGCGGCCAGCTCTTCAATGGTTTCGCCCTTCGCCGCCACGCCGGCTTCCGCTCCCTGCTCCAAGATGGCGGCGGTGTCCGCGTTGGATGAGTCATAGATGTACCAGAAGGGAGGGTTGCCGTCCTGAATCATGTCTGATCCAAGCGCGTCCACATAAACCGGAACTTCGCTTGCAAAGCGCTCGCCGTTGGCGTTAACGCCTAATTGATTGCGTGTAGTCAGGGAAGAGGCATTAGCCGCGATAGCCGCAAATTCTGGGTCTACTGTAGTGGCGTAGATAGAAGTGAAAAACTCGTCAAACACATCCGCGCCGGCGTCTATCGCCATCAGCAAGCCATCGCCCGTAGAGCTTGCGGCGGCAAGGGAAATAGTGCCCGCATTGGCTACCTTTGCCGAATATTGCCTCACCAGCTCATCGTTCTGCGAAATCCCCCCGGTGGCAAGGATTACGGCGGGAGCGTTGAAGGTTATGACGGAGGCGGGCGTCTCGGCTATCACGCCGGTTACAGCCCCGTTTTCACCCACAATCAGCTCTTTTCCTGTGCAATTCAAGATGAGTTCCACGCCTAAGCCCTCCGCGATCGACACAAGTTCGTCAACCAAGCCGCTGCCGCCCTTAGGGTTATACGCCACGGGATAAGGACCAAAGGCGGTAAAGATTTCCTTCTGCCAAGTTACGCCCAGTTCTCCCAGCCAATCCACAACAGTGCCAGTCTGGCTTACAACGTAATTCCAGCGCTCCATGTCAGGATAACCTGAGTTCTGCCGGGAGTAGCCCATGCGCTCGCCCCAGTACTCGCGGAAGGTGTCAAGCGAATCATCAAAGCCTGAATCATCATACAGCTCGGAGTCAACGCAAATGAAATAACCGCCAGCCAAAGAAGTGGTCCCGCCAGTCGCGCTAAACTTTTCAATAAGGATAACATCCATATCTTCCTGCGCGGCGGCAATGGCTGCGGTCAAGCCGCTGATGCCGGCTCCTACAACCACAATGTCGGCTGTCCGCGTTTCCTCGGTTTTAACAACCTCACCCCGCTCGATCGGCCGCATTAAAGCCGCCACATTCCCCCCGGCTTGGGTAACGCAGTTCTCAACAGCCTTTATAATGCCCTCGCTGGTAATGGTGGCGCCTGACACGGTATCCACAGCAAGACTTTGCGCCCTGACAATTTCAGCAGGTATTTGCTCCAGCGCGGGGCGGGCAATCCCTTCGGTTTCGTTGTGATCGAGTACTGACACGGACACAATGGAATTGTCGTCAAAGACAACTTGCACCGTGATGTCGCCGTTCATTCCCGCGGCGGCGCCCGTGTAGGTGCCCGCTTGGTAACCTTCGGATGTCTCGTTGCTCCTGCTGCAGGCGACAAAAGAGAATACCAGCGCTAAGGACAGCAACAGGGAAAGCAATCTCTTCATAAAAACTCCTCCACATTGTAAAGTGTTATTAGGGACTGACTTAGATAAGTCAAAACAGCTCCTTATTCGGTTAATTAAGCAACATTTCCTGCTGCTTGTCAACTTTATCGTATTGGTATTACACCAGCTCGATAATCAGCGCGGGGACGGCAGTGATGTTGCCAATAGCCCCGCCAAGGCTCTACAGAAGAGTTTTGTTCTTTGTGCTGATTTAGCCCTTAACCCTTGTCATTTCCCCCGCGAAAACCTTCATTGTGTGCATATATGTCTCTTTCATGGATTTATACATGACGGCATATAAATCATGGCTAAAGACATTGCCGCCGCGCTTTTGCTCTATAAAAGCCGTCGCGGTTTCTCCTGCGTATTTTGCCGCGTATGTATAGAAATTGATTTTGCGCACGCCATTCGCTATACATTTGC
>CAZDXD010000090.1:0-5540 GCA_964509415.1 uncultured Treponemataceae bacterium | reverse complement strand
GAAGTAAGGGACACTGGGAAGGGCATTAAAGGAGAAGACATCGCTAAAATATCGAGCGGCTTTTATCAAGGCAACAGCGGAAGAAACCGCAGCACGGGCGGGCTAGGACTTGGCCTTTCGATTGCCTACGGACTTGTCTCTTCAATGAACGGCTTTATAAAAGTTGAAAGCGAGGTTGACAAGGGCACGACGTTTATGGTGAGCATACCGCAGCGCGTTGTGGATGCAGCTCCCGCCATATCTTTTGAAGAGAGATTGAACATTACGGTGGGTCTTTTTATCCGCACGGAAAAATACTCTCTGCCCGAAGTTAAGCTCTTTTACAACGAAACAATACTCCACATGGTGCGTAACTTTGAAGTTCCGGTTCACAGGGTCTTTGATTTAGGCGAGCTTAAAAAGCTGGTGGAAGTATATGAGCTTACGCATCTTTTTTTGGGAACGGAAGAATTTGGCGAAGACAGGGAATATTTTGAAAGCCTCACTTCAAGGATGACCGTAACCGTAATTGCAGACACGGGCTTCGTCCTTCCCCCTGAAAGCGCAATAAAGATAGTGCAGAAGCCACTTTGGGTTCTCCCCGTGCTGAATGTTCTTGACATTACCCCGCTGGGAGATATAAAGACCGACAGTAGCCTGCGCATGATTTGCCCCGGCGTAAAGATTCTTGTGGTTGACGACGAGCCAATGAACCTTATGATAACCGAAGGCTTGCTGAAAGATTATCAAATGAAAATCTCGTTTGCGCAGAGCGGAAGGGAAGCGCTTGAGTTCTTTGAACAAGAGAGCTTTGACATTATCTTCCTTGACCACATGATGCCAGAGATGGACGGGGTAGAAACCATGCGCCGACTCAAGATGATCGCGTCAAAGTCGGGCAAGGTGTTGCGTGTTGTAGCATTTACCGCGAATGTTATAAGCAGCGCGCGCGAAACGTTTATAAAGGAAGGCTTTAGCGAGTTTCTTTCCAAGCCGGTTGAAATTACGGAACTTGAGCGCGTATTGAAAAAGGTTCTGCCGGACACAATGATTTCCTACGTGCCGGCGGAGGAAGCAAAAGCGGCAGACGGCGCGGCGCATGAAAGCCCCGATAAGAGTAGCAGCGCGGGCGCAGCAATAACCGCCGCTGGCGGCGAAGAGAAGCCCCTTGAGCCCGCTGAAAAGAAGGCAGGCTCTGATACGCAAGACGGAGGCGGGCTTGAAGCCCTCGCGGGTGCGGGGATAAACACCGCAGTTGGGCTTGGCTACTGCCGTGGCGATGAAGGCTTTTACCGCGAACTTCTCCTCAAGTTTGCGGAGGACGCGCCCTCAAAGCAAGAGAAAATCGAGGGCTTTTATAAAAGCCGCGACTGGGACAATTATCGCATTCTGGTTCACGCCCTTAAAAGCACGTCAAAAATGATTGGCGCTGACTCTCTTTCTGAAGCTGCAAAAGCCTTGGAGAACGCTTCAAAGAACAATGACGGCAAGTATATAAAGCAAAACCATACAAAGCTAATGAAGCAATACACCGAAACAACGGAAGCGATAAGCGGCGCACTAGGCAAGCCCGCGGGCGTGGTAGAAGGCGAAGCCGCGCAATCAGGCGCGCCCGAAAGCGAAGGCACCAAAGAGGTGGCTTCTGCAAGCGGCAAGCCCGGCATTTCCAAAGAAGACTTTGTCCAGAAACTCAACGAGCTTAAAGGCTGCTTTGCCACCTTTGAGGCGGACAAGGCCCTTGAGCTGATTGACAGCATGGCAGAAGAACGGTTCAGTGGAAAGCCGGTTTTGGAGCTGCTTAAGGGCATAAGGCAAGACATTGACGATTTTGACTTTTCCGCCGCCGCAGAAAAGCTAGAGGGGCTGGTTTTAAGCGTAGAAGAGGAAAGCAAATGACTGAAAAAAACATAATCAAGGTAATACAACGTTCCATTACTGACATATCGCTAGGGCGTGTGGAAAGAACGTTTAATGCGCTCGTGTCCGTGGGCATTGTGGGGCTCGCCATAGCCGTGATTCTATCGATCATTTTTAATGACACGTTATACAATGTTATCTTCATGTCCGTTGTATGGGCTTTGGTTTCTTTAATTTATATTTTGACGCTTGTTTTCCGCAAGACAAAACTTGCAAGCAACATCTTTGCGGTGATACTTATCTTTGTCTTTTTGCCTGTCAATTTCTTTCAGGTGGGCGGCTTTTTTTCGGGCGCGGTTTCCATGTTCATTTTTGCCATGACGTATGTTTGCTTGGTCATAGAGTCAAGGATAAAGTACTTTTATCTAGCGGCGAACTTCGTAATCATGTTTTTGTGCTGCTGCTTTCAATATCTCCACCCCGAATACGAGGCCAACTTTACAAGGGAGATGTTAGCGTCCGACACGTTAATCTCGATGAGCGTTGTTTCCATCTTGCTTTCTGTCATGATTCTCTTTCAGATTAAGATTTTTAAGGCGGAAAACGAGCTTGCGCAAAAGCAGAAAAAAGAGATAGAAGAGCTGAACCTTGCGCAGAACCGATTCTTTTCCAGCATGAGCCATGAGATACGCACGCCTATAAACACGATTGTCGGGCTCAACGAGATGATCCTGCGGGAGGATATCTCCGAAGAGGCTGCAGAAGACGCGGTGAGGATGCAGAGCGCAGGAAAAATGCTCCTTTCGCTTGTGAACGACATTCTCGATCTTTCAAAGATAGACGCGGGAAAGATGGAAATTGTGTCCGCCCCCTACGACACGGGGAAAATGCTCTCCGAGATTGTCAACATGGTGTGGTTTTCCACGAAAGAGAAGGGCCTAGAGTTCCGCCTGAACATTGACGGCTCAATCCCCGCCCGCCTTATAGGGGACGAGATGCGCATAAAGCAAATTCTAGTCAATATCCTTAACAATGCCATCAAGTACACGCCAAAAGGCCGCGTAACCCTTTCGATACAGTGCGAAAAATCCGCAAGCGACGCGGGCGCGGTTAACATGGTTTATTCCGTAACCGACACGGGCATAGGCATTAAGCAGGAAAATATCCCTCATCTTTTCAGCGTATTCAAGCGGGTTGACATTGAAAAAACGCGCTTCATCGAAGGGACAGGGCTTGGCCTTTCGATTGTAAAGCAGCTTGTGGACCTTATGGGCGGAACGATAGAGGTAAACAGCATTTACACGCAAGGCTCTAACTTTATTATAACGATACCGCAGGCAGCAGAAGGGGATGAGGAGCTTGACGGCACGGCTATCGAGGAGAGGCACGGCATTTCCAGGGGAAAGTACGCGGCTAGGTTTGAAGCCCCAAAGGCGCGCATCCTTGTCGTGGACGATAACGAGGCAAACCTCCTTGTCGCGGAAAAGCTCTTGCGCGAAACGCAGGCTAAAATCGACACCGCGTCGAGCGGGGCAGAGTGTCTAAAGAAAACGCTACAGAACCACTATGACCTGATTTTCATGGATCACCTTATGCCGGAGATGGACGGGATTGAATGCCTCCGCGAAATTCGCAAGCAGCGCGACGGGCAGAACATGGACACGCCGGCTGTCGCCCTTACCGCGAATGCGGAAAGCGACAACAAAATGCTCTACAGGAGAGAAGGCTTTGACGGCTACATTCTCAAGCCCGTAAGCGGCAGGCAGCTTGAGGGCGAGCTTTTGCGGCACCTGCCGCATGAGCTTGTAAATGTTATTGCGGAGGACGAAGTCAACGAAATTTTTGAATCGCCGATTCACTCCGGCGGACACAAGGCTCCTTTAATGATAGCGACTGACTACTCAGCTGACATTCCGCATGAGCTTGCAAAGAAAAACGGCATAACCCTCCTGCCTGCTGCCGTTGAAACCGATAAGGGAGAGTTCTTCGACATAATCGAAATAGACCAAGACGGGATTATGCGCTACATACAGGACGGCGGCAAAAAAATCGCATCGATGGACCACAAGCCAGAAGAATACTCAAGGTTTTTCGCGGACTGCCTTGCCGAGGCGCAGCACGTAATTTACATTTCCTTATCAGCGGCTGTTGTAAAGCATTTTGCCGCGGCTTCTGAAACCGCGCGCTCTTTTTCTAGCGTTGCAGTTTTTGACTCGTGGCATCTTTCTTCAGGGCTAGGTTTGATGGTCCTAAAGGCTGCTGAGTTTGCAAGGCAGGGCATGGAGACGGAAGAAATCCTTGAAGAGCTTACCCGCTTGCGGACAAGAATACAGACAAGCTTTGTCGTAAATGACACAAAATACCTTCGCGACGCGGGGAGAATATCAAAGACAGCGTGCAAAATCTGCGATGCCCTCCTGCTTCACCCCGTTGTGGTCCTGAAAAAAGGGCGCATGACTGTCAGCTCCATCAAGGTCGGGACAGAAAGCGTTTTCTGGAAAAAGTATATCAACTGGGTTCTGCAAAGCCCCGCGTCAATAGACAAGTCAATAGTATTTGTAACATACGTCGGGATAGAGGAGCAGAAGCTGCGCGAGATTGAAAAGGCAATCAGGTCGAAGGTCAATTTTGAGCACATTTATTTTCAGAAGGCATCGGCTTCTATTTCCGCAAACTGCGGGCCGGGCACATTCGGCGTTGTGTTTATGCGGAAGCAGCATATTGGGGGGGGGGGGGTCTAATCCCCTTTATTGCATTTAAGACTGCTTTTCTGTAATATCAAATAGGCGACTATTGAGATTGTAAATCCTTAAGCATTAAGGAGGATATTGTGGCTAAGGAAAAGGTAATTCTCTCTTATTCTGGAGGTCTTGATACCACCGTTATTATTCCATGGCTAAAAGAAAATTACGATTACGATGTCATTGCAGTCTGTATTGACGTGGGTCAACAGGATGACTGGGCGAAGATAAAGGAGCGCGCGCTTAAAACGGGCGCGTCCGCCTGCTACGTTGTTGATGCGCGGGAGGAGTACATCACGGAGTACATTTGGCCCGCGCTAAAGGCTAATTGCGTCTATGAGGATAGCTATCTTCTTGGCACGTCAACCGCGCGCCCCTTAATAGGAAAAATCCTTGTTGAGTACGCGCGGCAGGAAGGGGCAACCGCCATTTGCCATGGCGCGACAGGCAAGGGGAACGACCAAGTGCGCTTTGAGCTTGCAATAAAGGCCTTTGCGCCCGATATCCGCGTTATTGCCGCGTGGCGAGACCCGCTTTGGAACATGGATAGCCGCGACGCGGAAATCCGCTTTCTTGAGGAGCGCGGGCTTGAAGTTCCCGTAAAGAAAGATGACTCCTATAGCCGCGACGAGAACATTTGGCACCTTTCGCATGAGGGTCTTGAGCTAGAAAAGACAGAGAACGAACCAAACTGGAAGCACATGCTGAAGCTCACGACAGTACCCGAAGAAGCGCCCGATGAGGGGGAACACGTGCAGATTAACTTTGAAAAGGGTGTGCCTGTCGCCGTGAATGGAAAGAGGCTTAATCCTTTAGAACTCATGCTTGAGGTAAACCGAATCGGAAGCCGCAACGGGATTGGTCTTGCGGACATTTGCGAAAACCGCTGTGTCGGCATGAAAAGCCGTGGCGTGTATGAAACGCCGGGCGGCACGATTCTCTACGCCGCGCACCGAATGCTTG
>CAZDXD010000089.1:0-5548 GCA_964509415.1 uncultured Treponemataceae bacterium | reverse complement strand
GCGAGAACCTGCGGAAGGGTTATATCGCCATCGCTAACCGCAGAGCCAAGTGTAGCCGATGAATCTATAATAATGGAAAAAAGGGCAGTTCCTGCAAGTTCAGGCAGCTTGCCGCGCATAATCCCCGCCGCCGTTTCGCGGCCTTCCGGCAGGATAATTCCCGCCGCGCGTGCATCAAGCGTGATTGTTGATTCAATGCTTTTATTCTGCCAGTCGATTGTGTTCACAGCCGAAGCCGCTGTATCAGCTGTCTGTGCGCTCGCTGAAAAAAGCACTGACAGAAAAAAAAGAGCTGCTGCTGTTTTCTTTGCTGTGTCCAAATCACGCTCCGAACGGATAATCCTGTATGAGTATCGGCTTAAAGAGCCGGAACTTTCAGGCTCTTTCCAAGCGAGAGCACCGCGTCTACTTCCATGCCATTCCTTTCCGCCAGCGTTTCAATCTGGACGTTATAAGCAAGCGCGATTGACCAGAGCGTGTCGCCCTGCTTTACAAGATAGGTGTCTGTAAACTCTAGCTGCGGGCTGTCAGTTTTTCCGCGGTAAGCGTCTACCTCGTTAAGCGCAGGGATAAGGATATTTGAGCCTATCCGGAGCGCCTCCGCCCTGATTCCCGGATTGCACTCAGCAATCATGTCGAGGGTTACCCCGTAATGGCGGGAAAGAGCGTAAAGAGTGTCGCCGGAGCGGATTTTGTAGACGTAGTACTGAATCAGCGGCTCGCCTGAATTAAGAACCTCAAGGACAGCTTCCTTTTTTGCGGCTGGAATGCGTAGTGCGTATTCCGCGCCCGGCGGCGTGATTGAGTAATGGAGCGCGGGATTGAGCTGCGCAAAAAGCGCGGGGTCTTCTCCGCTTTCTTTCGCAAGCAGGTTGATGTCCACCGCTTTATTAACCGCAAGAACCGCAAATTCCTCCTCTGGGCTTTCTTCTCCCCAGTCAATGCCTAGCTCTTCGCTGCGCGAAAGGATTTCCGCTACTGCCAGGAATTTTGGCACATAGTTTACCGTTTCGCTTTTGAAGTATCCACGTTCGCAGAGTTCCCAGTAATCGGAAGTTCCCGCCTGCTTTACAGCCCTTGAAACCGCGCCGAGCCCGCAGTTGTACGCCGCCAGCGCGAGGCACCAGTCGCCGAGGTAATCGTAATTCTCCATCAATTTACGGAGCGCCGCCGTGCTGCTAATCCATGGGTCGCGCCTTTCATCGAGCCATTCGTCAATCCTCATGCCGTAGCCGCTTACGCTGTTTTTCATAAACTGCCATATTCCTGTGGCGCCTGATTTTGAAACGGCTTTTTCGGAAAAGGCGGATTCTATAACAGGGAGGTAAAGAAGAAAATCAGGAGCGCCCAGCCTGTCCGCCTCCGCAAGAATAAAGCTGCGGTACGGGGCAGAACGCTTCATGACGGCGGAAAGATATTTTAAGCCTTCTTCGCTTTCGTACTGTTTTTTGAATTTTGATATAAGACTGTTTTCAGGAACCGGAATCGTAAGCTGCGGGATGCGCCTTCCCTGTGCGGGTTCCATCTCTTCTGCGGGTGCTTCTGCTTCCGTTGCGAGCAATTCAGGCGCGGCGGTATCGGCAGCCTCCGTTACAAGCGCATTTTCAGTGCTGACACTCGCTTGAGCCGGCACGGAAGCGCAGGCTGTAAAGCTAAAGGCGGCAAGGAACAAGAGCAAAGAGAGCGGAAGGCGCGTCAAATTTTCTCCCCATAATAGATTCCAGCCCATTCCCATCTCCCGTGGCTATCCGGGTCGGCGGGAAAATTCACTTTTCTAAAGTAAAGATACCACACCGTTACATACTGATTCCACCCTGACGTGCGCAGATAGGCTTCGTAAGGCGTGGAAGAAGAGTCAAGCTCCCTGTTGTAAGTAATTCTATTTCCTTGCATAAAGTCGCGTATTTGAAATTCTACTTGCGATTCCTGCATTCCACCGGTATAATTTTGCTCCCAAGACATGGCAAAGAAATTGACCTTCGCTCTGTACTGCTCAAGCGCGCGATAATCGTAGCGGTCGATTGCCTGCTTGATGCTACTGACAAGCTCGTCAAGCGTGGCGAATGTCCAGTCTTTTGAGGAATTGTTGTAGTCGATAAGCTGTTTCGCGTATGCATAGGAATCGGGAATGCCTGGAATTGCAACATCGTATTTTTCGAGCTGAAGAAATTTCGTGTAAGACTGAAGCGCTAGTTCCCATTCGCCTGTCTGCTCGTATGCGCGACCGAGCATAAAATAAAATTCAGGGATATTTTTATCCTGTGGAAATTGTCGTATATAATCTGTATAATACTGAATAAGGTGCCGCGGCGAACTGCTTATGCCAATAAGATTTTGAAGGCATATCTGGTGAATTGAATTTCCCCTGATTGTTAAGTCTTTACAATTATCAAGGATTTGTTCAAAATAATAGGCGGCTATTTCGGGCGATTTTTGCTTCATATAGATGTCTGCCGCCATCAAAAGCCAGTATGCCGCGTAAGGGTCAGTGTTGTCCGCCGCGGCATCTGTAGTGAGAAAAACCGTAAGCGCGGGCGTGTTGTCTGTTGCCGCCAAGTTTGCGGCAATGCGGTTTTTCAGCGTAAAAGCTGTTTCTTGGTCTGTGTTCGCCGCGCCGAGAAGCGCGACAAGCTCCGCTTGTTCAGAGCGTATTTCGCTGTCTGCAATGCAGCTTATTAGGTAGCTCTGTTCAGTTGAGCAGGATAAAAGCGCGCCGGATACATATGCTAGAATGAACAGCATGCCTGCCGGCAGAGTTTTTTTTGGCACGAGACAATAATATCATGATGGAGGGCGCCGCCGCAAGCGGGAAAACGCAATGAGAAAAATATGATGCAGTTTCGCGGGCGCGGGCGCTTTTCCCTTTTGCTGCCAATTCTTGCCGGGATAATTGCGCTATTGCTTCTTTTTTCCGGCTGCGCGTCTTCCGGTGCGGCTGTTGCGGAAAGCGCCCCGGATTCTGGACGCAGCGACGCGGCGGCAGAGCATTCCGATAGCGGGGAAACCCCTGAGGAAAGCCTTCTCGGCGCGGAAGAGCTTTCCGGTGCGCAGGGCGGGACGGCGCTTGCTGTGCCTTCAAGCGAGCAGCTGCGCAGAAATCAGCTGGATTCGGTTGCTGTTTCTTTTCTTGAACTGGGCTCTCCGGAGGGAATACGCGCCGCGGTAGAAAGAATAAGGGCTGATTCCGCGGGAATGTCGGATTTGAATCGTTCGGCGCTCACTCTTGCGGCAGAGCTTATGTCGGCTCTTTATCCGCTTGAACGGGTTGACTGGACTGTCCCTTCGGTGCCGGAGCAAGATGCCTATTCCAGAATTATTCGCGCGGCAAAAATGGGGATAGCCGATTATTCAGGTGGGGAGGGCTTTTTCCCGCTTACACTTCCAGCTCTCTCTCTTTTTTACGCTCCCGATGCTTCTCTTCCGCTTGACGAAATGGATTCGGCTCTTGAAAGAGCTTCCGCGCTTAACCCCGCGTCAGTCCTTCCGCCATGGTTTCGCGCGGAAATAGCTAAAAGGCAAAACCGTCTTGATGACGCCGCCGCTTTTTACAGGCAGGCGTGGGAACTGGACAGCGGCTGTTACCCTGCCGGCTTCGGATACGCTGAAGCGCTTATACGCGCAGGAGATGCGCAGTCTGCGTTGAATATAGTGCGCGCCGTGCTTGAACGTTATCCGTCATCCCTTGAAGCCATGCGCCTTTGCGCTGAAAGCTACACTGCGCTTGGCGACTGGCAGGCGGCGGAACCATACGTTATGACCGCGCTCCAGTCCGATCCCAGCAATACGGATTTTTTGCTTTTGAGGGCGCGAATCCTAGTGGAGCGGAAAGACTACCTGTCCGCGAACACGCTTTTGGATGCTTTCAGCACGGTTAATAGGACAAACAGGGACTATCTTTTGCTTAAAGCGAGAATCGGGCGCGAATGGAACAGAAATACAGCGTCGACTGTTTCTTTTTTGCAGGACGCGCTGCGCCTTTATCCCGATGATGAGGCGGTGCTCCTTTTTTCTGCCGAAGTTTGCTACGAAAGCGGCATGACGCTAAACGGCATGACAGGGCGCGACCTTGTCACGCGGATTCTGGCGAGCAACCCGAATAGCGAAGAGGCTTTGGTCCTCCTTGTGAACGACTATATCGGCGCGTTTGAGTGGCAGGAAGCCGTAGCAGCCGCTGAACGCTTTGCCGCCTCCTCGCCGGGCGAGCTTTCTTCTCTTCTTTTGGCGCGGGCTTATTCCGGCTCCGGGCAGACGGGGAGGGCGCTTTCAATTATGCGTACCATTTACAGTGCCGATCCCGATAACGAGGAAATCGCGGACCTTTATCTTGAGGTGCTTATCGATTCGGGGGACTTTTCGCAGGCAAGAAGGATTATAGACTCGATGATGCCTCAAGCCTCCCCGTCCCTCCAAAGCAGGCTCTATTACCATTTAAGCCGCCTCCAGACTGACCCGGAGCAGGAGCTTTCTTCGCTTAGGTCAAGCCTTTTAACCGATCCGCGCAACAGCAATGCGCTTTTTGCTATGTATGCTTGGTATTTCAGGATGGGCGAATACCGCCGCGCACAGTATTATCTCAAGCAAGTCGCGGCTATCAATCCGCAGAATAGGGAATACGCCCGCCTCCTTTCCGAGCTTGACGCACTTTTGGGGCAGTAATTTGCCGCGGAAGCAGTTGGAGGCTAAGCCTTTACTGCAATTCCGCAAGCGGGATAGGCTGGGGCGAGGTGTTTTCGCCTTCTAGCTTTGAAACTTCCGTCAGCAAAGTCTTTGCCCGCGCCGAAAGCTTCGTCGGCACCTTTACAACGATTCTAATGTACAAATCGCCTTTTCTCGAGTCTGCGGCAGGCACGCCTTCGTTCTTGACGCGAAGGAACTTTCCATTTTGCGTGCCGGCGGGAATTTTTATTTTAATTTGCCGTTTGTCAAGCGCGGTTATGGTAATTTCAGAGCCGAGCGCTGCCTGCGTCATTGAAATTGGAATAGCGCAGTAAAGGTCCAAGCCTGAACGCTCATAAAACTGATGTTTTTTTACGCGGATAAATACAATCAAGTCACCGGGCGGCCCCCCGTTAGGGCCTGCGTCTCCCTGCCGCGGGATTGTAATTCTTTTTCCGTCTTCCACGCCGGCAGGGATTGTAACGAGAATCTTCTGCCTTTTGCGCTGCAGGCCTGAACCGCCGCAGTCGCGGCAGGGATTTTCGATTATTGTTCCTTCGCCATGACAGACAGGGCAGGGGGAAGCTATGGAGAAAAAGCCCGAGCTTCTGCGAACCTGTCCCGTTCCTTGGCACGAAGAGCAGGTTTTCCGCCCGCCGCCCGCAGAGCCGCTTCCATGGCAGGTTGGGCAGGCGGCATTGCACTGGTACTGGATTTCAGCCTTTGTGCCGAAAACAGCATCCTCAAAGGAAATGGAAAGGTCATAGCGCAGGCTTGCCCCTGCCGGAGCGCCTCCGCCGCTGCGGAAAGACGACCTTCTGCTTCCCCCGCCAAAAAGATTTTCGAATATGCCGCCAAAATCGCCGAAGATATCCTCGAACCCTTGGAAATG